>DASTGE010000271.1:0-3018 GCA_035719405.1 Burkholderiaceae bacterium | reverse complement strand
CCAATGTCGAAGCGCCAGACGTCTGTGGCTCGAACCCCTCAGGGATGGGAACGAATCTGCTCGATCCCGAACTCCTGCGCGATCCTCCCGCCGACTCCCGCCCACCGGCATTCGCGCCCGAGATCGTCGAACCGCTCTCGGAAGCAACCTCGCGGCTCTCCACCGAATCCTGAAGCACGACATCTTGGTTTTCTGCGATCGCCTGCAACGGCTGCGCACGGACTGTCATACCGGCCAATGTCGAAGCGCCAGACGTCTGTGGCTCGAACCCCTCAGGGATGGGAACGAATCTGCTCGATCCCGAACTCCTGCGCGATTCTCCCGCCGACTCCCGCCCGCCGGCATTCGCGCCCGAGATCGTCGAACCGCTTTCGAAAGCAACTTGTTGGTACTGCATCGGCTCCTCCAGCACGGCGCCTCGGCTTTCTTCATTCACCTGAAACGGCTGTGCATGAACTGACTCGCCGCCGCGCGACCTGCTCGGCACGTACCCATCGGGGGCAGGTGCGTATCTGCCACTGCCCGACGATTCCGTATACCCTCGCACTGTCGCTGCAGCGTAACGCACCGTGCGCGCAGGCAATGTCTCTGCCCTCGATGGAGGTCTGGCGGTCGGTGCTCTTGACGCTGTCGGCGCTCTTGACGCTGTCGGCGCTCTTGACGCTGTCGGCGCTCTTGACGCTGTCGGCGCAGGTGAAGGTACGCCGATGCGCGAGGCATTGCCTGATATTCCGCTCTTTCTGGTTCCGTTTGATGACATGCTGTTGGTCTCTATTGTGATGTAGATTAATTCGGGTAGGTTTCAGTACGCCCTGGAATGCCCAAATTTTCAGTAAACCGATGCGACACCTCCGCTCGACTGGCAACGCGCTTTTTTGCAATCAACATGCAAGGCCGCGGCGCGCGGTCTCATTTTGTGCCCCGCCACATGTTGTCACTACCAAAATACGAAGCGAACAACCGCTATGCGAAAACGTAGCCATCAACTTCGAGCCGATGGTGAACTCGTCCTTCACGCGCGGCCAATCTCAGGCAGATGGAAAAAGCCTTGCTTGCTCAGATCCCTGCTCACCTCGGCAAGCACTTCTTCGTCGTCACTCGGCATGTCGGATCCGTCGATGCCGAGGGGCGCACTTCTCAGTTCGGCCTCATACAACCGCAACGTATTTTGGATGCCTTCCAGCACCAATTCCGCCACCACTTCCGGCTTCTTGTTCCTCTCGCCCTGCACGGCTGTCAGCACGACGGCTACGGGCGCCCCCGCATGGTCGCGCCGCAATCTTGCCGGAGGCAGCCCTGCCTCGCGCAAAGCCCAGTCCATCGAAAGCCGGCCGATGCGGCCGTTCCCATCGGCAAACGGATGAATGCTAACCAGACGCTGATAAATCTGCCCAGCGAATGCGATATGGTCAGCCAGACTGTCACTTCCGGCCAGTGAGTCACGGGTATGGTCATACCACTGCAGAAACTCTGCCATCATTCCAGGTATCTGCGCCGCGTAGGGAAAGGGAGTTTGGCCAGCCCACAAATCGCTCTTGCGCCACCTGCCGCTCTCATCGAGCGTCTTGCTCATTCTGGAATTGTGTACGTCACGATAGAGCAGACGGTGCAATTGGAGCAGGCGCTCCTCGGTGATCTGATGTCCATCCCGAGCCCATTCCGCCGTCATCTTGTCCGCTTGCACCCAGTTGCGGAATGTCGGGCCGTCTTTCGGCTCCTCCCCGGACGCAGCCATATGTGACACCGTCGTGGAGAGCCTGCCCCTCTTCACCCTGTCCCGTTCATCCGCCGATTCGCGCTGCTCGGGAGGGAAAGCGGTGAGCAGGCACTCCCAACGGTCACGGCATTCTCTTGCAGACTTCTCGATCCGGTCGCGACTCTCTGAATCAAAGCAGACATTCCGAATTGGGGGCCTGACTTCCGGGGGCAGGAACGAAACGGCCACCCGGTACAAGTCAATGCGCGCGGGAAGCTCCGTGAAATTGCAGCCGTCAAGAAAGAGATCTTTCAGTCTGCCCAAGTCGCACACCGAGTTCGGTAATTCATCCAGTTTGTCATTGTTCCCCAAGTACAATGATTCGAGTTGACGCAGGCGTGCTATGTCATTGGGAACGGCTTTCAGGCCGCAATTCATCGCGTTGAGGGTGTCGAGGTTGGACAGTTCGAAGATGCAGGGAGGCAGTTGTTCGAGCGCGGGGTTCTCAGATACATCGAGCGACGTGACGTGCTTCAGGTTCCCGATGGCTTCAGGCAGGCCGGACAGGCCAAGGCCGCACAAAGTCAGTATTTGCCGCTGTTCCTTTGCGCACTGGCGAATCTTCTGCGCCGCACGGTCCCGCGCCTCCCGCTCCCCCTCCGGAGCGTTCACCCTCCACTGTGTCAGGTCGACCGTCAACTTCAACAGATCGATCCGGCCGCCGTCAGGGCGTGCAACAACCTGCTCGATGGTGGTTGGAACCATGGCCCTATGCCGGGGACGTGAAGAGGGCGCGTCGCTTGGGGTCGCGTGCGATCGAACGGATGACGGCAATTGCGCGGACCAGGGCTGCGAAAAGGCTGTCTGCCGCGCCCGTTCCGCCCATGACCTTTGCGTGGTGGGGGGCGTGACTTCTACTCCACGATCACTTCGAGCGTGGCCGTATGGCGCACGCGGGGAAGTAGCCATCTTGCTCCTCCTTGTTCATGCTGCAAGTGAGGGGCAGTCTAGTGACGAGTTTCAGCGGCCGCTCGCGCGGCGCGAATATCGCCGACAGAAACCGAAGTGGGTGCCTGAAAACCTCTTCAGCAGTGGATCTTCTGCACGAAGGTCTTGGTCGCGATCGGCGAGATCGAGCTCATGTCCACGACGATCTTGCCCTTGCCGAGGCCTGCCGCGATGCCGTTCTCGGCGAACAGCGCCCCTCCACGTCCGGTGTATCGGGAACCATCAGGAATACGATGTCGGCACGCTCGGCCACACCACGTGCGCTCGTGCATTGCGTCGCGCTGCTTTGCGCGATGAGATCCGGCATCTTGCCG
>DASTGE010000270.1:0-8238 GCA_035719405.1 Burkholderiaceae bacterium | reverse complement strand
ACGGTCGCGCGGGTCGAACCGCTGATCTGCGTGAAGGGGTAGACCACGAGCACCATCAAACTGCTGCTGGCAGGGGACGTGATGACCGGCCGCGGCATCGACCAGGTCATGAGGCAGCCGCTGCCGCCGGTGCTGTATGAGCCGTGGGTGCGCGACGCACGCGAGTATGTCCGGCTGGCAGAACGTGCGAACGGCGAGATTCGGCAGCCCGTGATGGCAGACCATCCGTGGGGCGATGCGCTGGCGGAAATGGACCGGCTGGAGCCTGACCTGCGTATCGTGAACCTGGAAACCGCCATCACGACCGCGGGGACGCCATGGCCCGGCAAGGGCATCCACTACCGCATGAGCCCGGCGCATGTGGATTGCCTGCGGGCGGCCGGCATCAACGCCTGCACGCTTGCGAACAATCATGTGCTCGACTGGGGCGAGCAGGGCCTTCGCGAGACGCTGGCCGCCTTGCATGCCGAGGGCATCGCAAGCGCCGGGGCGGGTGTCGACACCTCACAGGCCCAGGCGCCGGCCGCATTGCCGATGCCGGGAGGCGGACGCCTGCTCGTGTTTGGATGGGCGACGCCCGACAGCGGCGTGCTGCCCGGGTGGGGTGCGGGTCGGGATCATCCAGGCATTGCTCTGCTCCCACACCTGGACACTGCCGATGCACAGGCCGTGCTCGAGTGCGTGCAAGGCCATCGCCGCCCGGGCGACCGCGTGGTCGTGTCGCTGCATTGGGGAGAGAACTGGGTCGACGAGGTGCCCACCGCGCACCGCCGCTTCGCGCACCGGCTCATCGACCTCGGCGCGGCCGACGTGGTGCACGGCCACTCGTCGCACCATCCGCTTCCGATCGAGGTGCACGCCGGCAGACTCATCCTTTATGGCTGCGGTGATCTGATCAACGACTATGAGGGGATCGCGTGGACGGGCGGGCATCGCTCGGACATTTGCTGCCTCTATGGAGCCAGTCTTGCGTGTGCGGACGGCAGCCTGCAATCGCTGGAGATCGTGCCCTTTCAGCTTCGTCGCTTCAGGCTCGGGCAACCCGATCCGCAGGCGCTCCAGTGGTTCGAACGCCTTCTGGCGCAAGGCTGCCGGACTCTCGGCACACGCCTTCATGCCTGTCCTGGCGGACGCTGGGATCTCGTCTGGTATTGAGATCAAGGAGTCGATGTGGCGGCGCGCCCGCTCCGTACGCGCTGCCACCACCGGTGCAAGCCGGCACCGGCAAGCATCGCGGGCACGAACCACAGCGCCTCGGCGTTGCCGTAGGCGAGCGACGCAATCGCCGGCCCCGGGCAGTAGCCGGCCAGCCCCCAACCGATGCCGAACAGCACCGACCCGACCCACAGCGGCGCGTCGAGCCCCTGATGCGCGGTCAGGTGGAAGCGGTCGTCAAAGCATGGCGCCTGCTTGCGCCGCGTCATGCGCTGACCGATCGCGGCAATCGGTACCGCCACTCCCAGCACGAGCAGCAAGCCCGGGTCCCAGTCGCCCGCCACGTCGAGGAAGGCGAGCACCTTGAGCGGGTCCACCATCCCCGCCACGCCGAGCCCCAGCCCAAACACGATGCCCGCGAACAGCGCGACCGGCGAGCGCATGCGGTGGCGGGCGAAGCGCGCGAACACAGTTCAAGACCTCATTCTGGCGGCCTCGCGTGCGAGGCCGGAGATGTCTATCGCGATCATCGTGTGGCGAGGACGTGGCGCACCACGCCGGTGGTGGCGAGTGCGACCGCGAGGAAGACTATCGTGGCAACGAACGAACGGCTCGATCCGCGCGCGACGCCGCACACACCGTGGCCGCTCGTGCAACCTCCGGCCAGTGACGTGCCGAAGCCGACCAGCAGCCCCGCCAGCATGAGCAGGCCTGCCGGGAACCGCGGGCGGACGGCGGGTGCGCCGGCCAATAGGGCCCACAGCCCGGCACCGAGGACGAGGCCGGCGAGAAACAGCAGCCGCCAGCGGCGCTCCTGCTGTGTGCTGAACCACAGGCCGCCGGCGATGCCGCTGATGCCGGCCACGCGCCCGTTGAGCAGCCACAGCAGCACCGCGGCGAGGCCGATCAGCGCGCCGCCGATCGCGGCGGCCACAGGAGTGAAGCCGTTCATGTGCGCACGCGCCACCCACCTTCGCCGGCATGGGTGATGCCCACGAGCGTCTCCAGCAGTTCCAGGCAGACGCTCGCTGCGCAACTTGCCGCGAAGCGGGCGTACCCGTTGCCGGGGTACTCGGTGCCCGCGAACGCGGCCGCGGGAGAGAGCAGGGCGGCCGGCAGGCCAACGTCATGATGGGTAGCGCGGGACATGAAGACGGCGACTGTCTGATCGGAACGGGTCGCCAATCTAGGAGGCTTGGCCTGCTGCGCCTACGAAGGAAACCGCATATGCATATGCGAGGATCGAGCATCACCCGTCGCGTCCGCGGAGGTTCTGCACGCCCCGGCCGAAGCGGTTTCGGGCGTCGTTCGCGCCTGGCTCGACGCTGTTTCGGATGTCGGCATTCGTGCGATCGAAGACGTGCCGGTCGGCCTCGATGCCTGGCACGTCCCCTTCGTCATCAGACTTTTGCTTCGAGGACATGAAGATGAATGCGCAGACCCACTACAGCGAAGAGATCGTGCCCGGTGGCGTCCCGGTGAAGATGTGGACCCAGGGCGTGCCGGTGGAAGAGGAGGCCAGGCGACAGCTCGCCAACGCCGCGCGCCTGCCGATCGTGTTCAAGCACATTGCTGCGATGCCGGACGTGCACCTCGGCATCGGCGCCACCGTGGGCTCGGTGATCCCGACGCTCAAGGCCATCATCCCCGCAGCGGTGGGCGTGGACATCGGCTGCGGCATGATGGCCTGCAAGACCACGTTGACGGCCGAAGACCTGCCGGACAACCTGGCACCCTTGCGCTCGGCGATCGAACGCGCGGTGCCGCACGGGCGCGCACCCGGCGCGCGCGATCCCGGTGCCTGGGGAAAGATCCCGGGCGCCGTCGACACAGCCTGGTCGCAGCTCGAGCCCGAGTTCACGGACCTGTGCCGCGACTACCCGAAGCTGGAGAAGACGAACAATCGCAACCACCTCGGAACACTCGGCACCGGGAACCACTTCATCGAGGTGTGTCTGGACGAGCAAGGGTTCGTGTGGTTCATGCTGCACTCGGGCTCGCGCGGGGTAGGCAACGCGATCGGCACGATTTTCATCGAACTCGCGAAGCAGGATGCGCTGCGCAACAACGCCAACCTGCCGGACAAGGACCTAGCGTACTTCGAGGAAGGTTCGCGCTACTTCGGCGACTACGTGCGCGCCGTCGGCTGGGCGCAGAAGTTCGCGCGCATCAACCGCGAGGTGATGATGCGCCGCGTGATCGAGGCTGCGAAAACGGTGATCCGCAAGAGCTTCCAGAGTCACATCGAGGCGGTGAATTGTCACCACAACTATGTGCAGCAGGAGAATCACTTCGGGGAGGAGGTCTACGTCACGCGCAAGGGCGCAGTGAGCGCAAGGCAAGGCGAGCTGGGCATCATCCCGGGCAGCATGGGCGCTCGAAGCTACATCGTGCGCGGCAAGGGCAACCCCGAAAGCTTCGAGAGCTGCTCGCACGGTGCCGGTCGCACGATGAGCCGCGGCGAGGCCAAGCGCCGCTTCACGCTGGCAGACCACCGCGCGGCCACCGAAGGCGTGGAGTGCCGCAAGGACAAGGCCGTGATCGACGAAACTCCCGCGGCCTACAAGGACATCGATGCCGTGATGGACGCGCAGCGTGATCTGGTGGAAGTCGTGCACACGCTGAAGCAGGTGGTGTGCGTGAAGGGATAAGCCGCTGCGAACAGCCCCTGTTGCCTCAGGTCACTCCCCGCCGCGCAGCTGCCGAACCAGGCCGCCCCTTTGGTCGAGCATCATCAGGTCATCGCAACCGCCAATATGCTCGCCGTCGATAAAGATTTGCGGCACGGTGCGCCGGCCCGTGATCCGAATCATGTTCTCGGCTTCTTGGCGGTTCATGTCGATGCGGACTTCCTCGATGTTGTAGACGCCGCGATCCTGAAGCAACTTCTTGGCGCGGACGCAGGCCGGACACCCTGCCTTGGTGTACATCTTTACCGGAGGCATTCTGGATGCGCCGCGATTGGGTGCAACGCGCGACAGGTCGCGTTCCCCGAAGTAGGTTGATGTTGGGGGCATCGTCGGGAATTGGGTCTGGAACTGCGGCTCATCGCCCCAATCCGACATGCCGTAGCTGGTCCCTTGCCCAATATTCCAACCTTCGCCTTGACTGATCCCGTCTAGGGGGTAATTCCATGAACGGAGGGTGTCGGCCGTGGTGCCGAAGAAGCTGTCGTCGGTGTCCGAGCCCCATCCGTCGTCATTGATTTCGTATTGCGGGCTACGGCCGAAAGATGTGTTACCCGGGCTGGCCCGCATGTCGTGCGCCGGCATTTGCGGAAAGTGACGTGGCGGATGCCCAGGATGCACCTGCGGTTGAGTCTGAAAGTGCGGCCGGGGAGATGCGTCTGGAGTACGGTTGGCCGAGACATCAGGCGATGGTGTCCGTGAGCCTTGGCTCCAAGTACTGAAAACGGGGCTGTCGCTCCCGGCGGGAGGCTGCCGTGGAGAGCTCATTGCAGGAGAAGGGGAAAAGTCTGCGCGCTGCATGTTCTCGGGCTCCCTTTCAGGTGGCCTTCTCCTTCGAGCGGGGCGTAACTCTTCATCGCGCAGCCGGCGCGACGAGGCATGACGCGAGCGGGAGATCGAGTCCATGGTCGACGTCGCCCGCGGGTCGTTACAGCCGAGGCCGCCGCGCTTCAATTTCTTCCATATGCTGTCCATTGATCGGGACGATTAGCTTGTTAAACAATTCCGACATCGTGCATCCAACTCTCGTCGTGAGAGGCGTATTTTCCGAAACGGGCTGCATGATGCCGAAACGATTGCGTAATGCCCCCCAATTTCGTCAGCGGGCTCCCGCACTCCGGACCACCTTCTCCAGGATCCCCTTCACGCGCGCCTTGTACTGCTCGCTGGCGTACCAGAATGTGGCCCGCCTTCGGGTCGCCGGGGTCGTCGTGTCCGCCCACTCAGCCTCCTCGCCGCATTGGGCGAGTGGCCGGGGCGGCAATCATCCGTTGCCGAACAGGGAGCCGTACGCGTTGAGCGCCGGCACGCCGCCAAGATGGGCGTACAGCACGCGTGATCCGGGCGGGAACTCACCACGGCGCACCTTGTCGATCAAGCCGTGCATCGACTTGCCCTCGTAAACAGGGTCGGTGAGCATGCCCTCTTGCCGCGCGCACAGGCGGATCGCCTCCAGCGTCCCGTCGTTGGGCAGGCCGTACTCGGGCCCGCCATAGCGGGTGTCGAGGACGATGTCGTCGTCGGTCATGGTGCGGCCCAGATCGACCAGCTCGGCAGTGTGTCGGGCGATACGCAGGATCTGCTCGCGCGTCTGCCTCGGTCTGGCCGAAGCGTCGATGCCGATCACGCGGTCCGCGCGCCCGTCAGCCGCGAAGCCGACCGCCATGCCAGCCTGCGTGCTGCCTGTGACCGAGCACACCACGATGTAGTCGAACTTGAAGCCGAGCGTGGCCTCCTGCCGGCGCACCTCTTGCGCAAAGCCGACGAAGCCCAGGCCACCGAGCGGATGCTCCGAGCAGCCGGCGGGAATGGGGAACGGTTTGCCGCCCGCGTCCCGCACGTCCTGCAGCGCCTGCTCCCAACTCGGCCGGATGCCGATGTCGAAGCCTGCCGCATGGAGCCGCACGTCGGCGCCCAGGATGCGCGACATCTCGATGTTGCCCACGCGCTCGTACAGCGGGTCCGAATAGTTGACCCAGTGCTCCTGCACCAGCACGCACTTCAGCCCCAGGTGCGCGGCCACCGCGGCGACCTGCCGCGTCTGGTTCGACTGGATGCCGCCGATCGACACCAGCGTGTCACAGCGCTGCTCCAGCGCCTCGGGGATCAAATACTCGAGCTTGCGCGTCTTGTTGCCACCGAACGCCAGGCCGCTGTTGCAGTCCTCGCGCTTGGCGTAGAGCTCGACCTTGCCGCCGAGATGAGCGGACAGCCGCCTCAGCGGATGAATCGGAGTCGGGCCGAAGGTCAGCGAATAGCGGGGGAAGCGCTCGAGGTTCATGGCGATCATGGGTTGGCCAAGGGGAGGCCCCAATGGTAGGAAGCCTGCAAGTTCAATGCTGACCCGACGACTTGCCTTCCTGCGTAGGGAGGCGCTGAACAATTCCGCGAGGGCGCGCGCCTCGATTTGGGATGGGATGCAAGGCGCAAAGCACAGCCATAGCCAAGCCATAGCCCGAGCTATTGCGCGCATTTGCAACGCCGCCGACCGCCCAACGCGGGGATGCGCGACCCGCGAAGGAATTGTTCAGCGCCTCCTCAAGGCGTGCGTCTCACTGCGCTCGCGCAGCACGCGCTGCACGTCGCCGACGAACCGCTCGATGTCCAGCGGCTTGGTCCAGCACTCGGACGCACCACACTCGCGTGCCGACACGATGTCCTCCTCCATCGCGCTTGCCGACAAGGTGACGACATAGAGATCGTGCGTCTGAGCGTCTGACCGAAGCGTCCGCAGCACGTCTGCACCGTCGAGGTCAGGCAGGCGCATGTCGAGCAGCACGATGTCCGGTCGCAGCGTCTGCGCAAGTTCGATTCCCTTGTAGCCGAGCTCGGCCTGCACAAGGCGCACCTTCGGCAGGTTGAACGCGAGGGCATGCTCGACCAGCATCATGTTGATCGGGTTGTCCTCGATGTAGAGCACGATGCCCCCAGGATCGCCGTCGGCGGTTTCATCGAACGATTGCGGTGCGACCGGCTGCCATTCCTGATCGCCTGCGAGGGCCGCCGGCAACATGACGCGCACCGTGGTTCCACGCTCCGGCTCGCTCTCGATCTCGAGGCTCCCTTGCATCAGCTGCAGCAGTTGCCGCGTAAGCGTGAGGCCGATGCCGGTGCCCTCGATGCCATCGCGCTCGCGGCCCAGACGGTTGAATGGCTCGTACAGGTGCTGCATCTGCTCGCCCGTCATGCCGAAACCGGTGTCGATCACCTGCACGCAGGCGCAGGCTCCGCCCGTCGATACCTCTGCGCGCACCGAGCCGCCCGGCCGGTTGTATTTGACTGCGTTGCTCACGATGTTGAGCAATGCCTGGCGTACGCGGACGCGATCACCCCACGCCCAGACCGGCGGCTGCTCGCGATAGGCGGGCTCGAAGCGCACGTCGCGGCTCCTGGCTTGCGAAGCCATCAGTTCAAGCACCTCTTCGAGCAGTTCCCTCAGCGGCACGCAAGCGCGCTCGATCTGCATCTGTCCCGACTCGATGCGAGAGACGTCGAGGATGTCGTCGACGAGGGCGAGCAGGTGGCAGCCGGCCTGCAGGATCGCCTCCACCTGCCGGCGCTGCCGCTCGCTCAGCGGCGTCTCGACATTGGCGACAAGCAGCTGTGAGAAGCCGATGACGGCATTGAGCGGAGTGCGCAGCTCATGGCTCATGCGGGACACGAACTCGCTCTTGACCCTGCTGGCCTGCTCGAGCTCACGGTTCTTCTGCTCCAGTGCGCCCAGCAGCTCCGCCCGGCTGGCCGCCAGCTCACGCGCGGCGCGTGCCTGTGCGGCCTGCAGCTCCTTGACCATCAGCTCCGCACGCATGTGGCGGCTTTCGTCCTCCAACTGCTTGCGGCGCAGTTGAGCGCGCACATGCGCTTTCAGCACCTGCACGTCGCCGGTCTTGACGAGACAGTCGTCGGCTCCATCGCCCAGTGCAGCGATGACCGTCCCAGGGCCGCGTGGGTCGATCAGCATGATCAGCGGGATGTTGCGCACCGCCCGTGAGCGCTTGATGCGCCGGCACGTTTCGGGGCCCCCGAGGCCGGGAAGATCGCGCTCGATCATGATGCAGTCGACCGGCTGCACGGCCAGCATCTGCAGCACCTCTTCGCCCGACCGTGCCTGGATCACGTCATGCCCTTCGTCGCGCAAGGCGGCGGCAAGTTCGGCAAGGCCGGCCGCGTCACGGTCGGCCGCAAGGATCTTCTTTGGGCTCAACAAGCTGGGGGTCTCGCGCTCGACCGCTGAAGCGCCTGCGCTGCGCAACACGGCAGCCAGGCGCGCGAGCAGCATGTCGATGCCTTCTTCCTTGCGCACAAATGCGTCGGCCCCCGCATCGAGCGCGCGCAGCTCCGCGTCGGCGCCGCCCGCGCCCGTCAGCAGGATGCACGGCGTCTGCCGCACGGGAGC
>DASTGE010000269.1:0-5668 GCA_035719405.1 Burkholderiaceae bacterium | reverse complement strand
ACGACAGCCAGGGGCACTCGCTCGGGCTGATCGCGGTCATCTCGCGCAGGCCGCTGCAGCAGCTCGCCTGCATCGAGTCGATCCTGCAGATCTACGCCGTGCGGGCGGCCGCGGAGCTGCAGCGGCAGCGCAGCGAACAGTCGCTGCGCAATCGAGAGGAGCAGTACCGCGCGATCTTCGAAGGCTCTGCCGATTCGCTCGTCGTCTGGAGCCCGGAGTTCAAGCTGGTGGACGTGAACAAGGCCTTCACGCGCTTGTACGGCGACTCGCGTGAGGAAGTCGTCGGCCGCAACCTCGCGGAGCTGCTGCCCGCGGCGTATAGCGCCAGCCGCATCGAAAAGATCCGGCGCGCGCTGGCGGGCGAGGAGGGCGTGCTGGAGACGTACTCGTTGCGCAAGAGCGGTGAGCCCTTCGAAGTGGAGCTGCGATATCTGCCGATCGTCTACCGCGATCAGCCGCATGTGCTCGCCATCGGCCGCGACATCAGCGCCCGCAAGGAGGCCGAGCAAGCCCTGAGGCTGCGCGAGGAGCAGTACCGGATGATCTTCGAGTCGGCGTCGGACGCCTTCGTGCTGCGCAACTCGCAAGGCCGCACGATCGACGCCAATCCGGCCTTCTACCGCATGTACGGCTTCACACGCGAGGACATCGCAGGCAACGGCGCCTGCCCGGCGCACTTCCCTGCCGAATACGGCGAGCAAAGCGAGGCGCAGGTGCGTCGCGCGCTCGACGGGCACCAGACCCATCTGGAGACGATCGCGCTGCGCGCCGACGGCAGCCGCTTCTGGGTCGACCTGCGCGTGATCCCCATCTCTTACCGCGGCGAGCCGCATGCGCTGCAAGTGGTGCGCGACATTACCGAGCGTCGTCAGGCTGAGGAGCGCCGTGCGGAGCTGGAGAGCCAGCTGCGTCAGGCGCAGAAGATGGAAGCGATCGGCCAGCTCACAGGTGGCATCGCGCACGACTTCAACAACATCCTCACCAGCATCATCGGATACATCGTCCTTGCCGGCGAGCGGGCGCAAGGCAGCGATGATGCCAAGCTTCTGCGTCATCTGGAGCAGGCCAATATCGCCGCGCAGCGTGCACGCGACCTGATCGGCCAGATGCTCGCTTTCGCGCGCAGGCAGCGCGGCGAGCGGCGCGTGGTGGCGCTGGGGCCGGTGGTCGGTCAGGCCGTGCAGCTGTTGCGCGCGACCCTGCCATCCACCATCGACCTCGACCACGATGCCCCGGCCGACGACGTCGCGCCAGTGCAGGCCGATGCGGTGCAGCTCGAACAGGTGCTGTTCAACCTCTGCATCAATGCGCGCGATGCCATCAACGGTCGCGGCCGCATCCAGGTCCGCGTGTCAGAGACCCTGGCCGGGGACACGCGCTGCGCGAGCTGCCGGCAGCCGTTCGAGCACGGACGATGGGTGGAGATCAGCGTCGGCGACGACGGCAGCGGTATCGGGGCCGACGTGATGGAGCGCATGTTCGAGCCGTTCTACTCGACCAAGGACCTGGCCCGGGGATCGGGGATGGGGCTGGCCATGGTGCACGGCATCGTTCACGATCACGGCGGCCACCTGTGCGTCGCGTCGCAGCCGGGTATGGGCTCGACCTTCCGCATCATGCTTCCACCCGCGTGCGGGGTGCAGTCGCAGGCGGCTGCAGGGGCGGTGGCCGGTGAGCATCGGCGGCCGGCCGTCGCGCCGATGCACGGGCGGGTCATGGTGGTCGAGGACCAGGCGATGGTGGGCGACTTCCTGTTCGAACTGCTCGAGGGCTGGGGGCTGGATGTGGTGCTGGAGCGCAATGCAGAGGCCGCGGCGGTCCGGCTGGCCGATGCGAGCGAATTGCTCGATGTGTTGATCACGGACCAGACGATGCCGCGCCTGACCGGGCTCGAGCTGTCGCGACTGGCCGCGCAGCAAAGGCCGGCGTTGCCGATCATCCTCTGCACGGGCGACGCATCGACGTTCGAGCAAGCCGAGCTCGACCTCTGCGGCGTTCGTGCGCTGCTGCGCAAGCCCATCGAGCCGGAAACCCTGCGGGCGTTGGTACGGGAGCTGATCCGGGCCTGAACGTGTCGCGGCAGTCAGGCCGAGGCGACAAGGTCGTAGCTGTAGTACTTGTCGTCGCGCACGAAGCCCATGCGCCGGTACAGCGATTGCGCCGGGTGGTTGTCGGTCGCCGTCTTCAGTGTGATCCTGACACACTCGGTCGTCTTGGCGAACGCCTTCACCTGCCTGATCAGCCGCTCGGCCAGCCCGCAGCGGCGTCGCTGCTCTCGCACATAGAGGTCATTGAGGATCCACGCGCCTTGGGCGGCGATCGACGAGAAGGTCGGATACAGCAAGACGAATCCGTCGAGGGTGCCTTCATCCGATTGCGCCACGAAGACCACCGCTTCCTCACGTTCCAGCCTTGACTGGAGGAAGCGCCGGGCCAGGGGCACGTCGCTGGCTCGGCCGTAAAACTGGCGGTACAGGTCGAACAGCTCGGCCAGCCCATTGAGGTCAGCCCCGCCGGCGCGGCGAATCGTCTCTTGCGTTTTGTCGTTCATGCAGCCTCGTGCTCGATCACGAAGATTTGGTCGGCCAGCCGGTCGGTCATCGCGATGAAGTCCGGCGTCTCGCGATGGGCTGGCCAGAACCATTCGGCATGACCCTCGCGGGTCTCGAAGTGTGACAGAGGTTCGCTCCGGTCCCCGACGCGCTTGTAGACCGACAGGTCGTACAAGCCCTCGGCGGCCGACGGCGTTCGGATGTCGGCGATGCGGCCCGGGGCGGCCTTGAGGAACCCGATCGCCGCGACACCCTGCGCGGTCGACGGCAATGTGACGTGCCAACGGTCCACATAGCTTTGGGCATGCAGTGCATAGAGGTCGATGCCGCGGGCTCGATGGACCAGGTCCATGATCTTGTCGCCACCTGGCCGCGCACCCACCTCGATGACGTAGCAGCCGTCGGGCAGGATGCGGATCTCGACATGGGCCACGCCGCGATCGATGCCGAGTGCCATGCAGGCGCGGCGTCCGACCTCGGCGAGTTCCGGGCCGTCGCTGCCGGGATATGGCACGCGATGGCCGACCTCGGCGAAATAGGGCGGCGGGGAGAGGAACTTCTCGGTGACGGCCGCCACCGTGGCGCGCCCGGGGGTGCAATACACCTCGACCGACACCTCCTTGTCGCTTTCGAGGAACTCTTCCAGGTGGATCCGCCGCGGATCCACATGTGCGGCTTCGGCGTACTTGTCGAGCAGGGTGCGTGCCGTGTCCCACGCGCTTCTCAGCTCCGCGCGGTTGGAGACGAGGCGCACGCCGCCGCTGCCACCGAACTCGCTGGGCTTCAGGATCACTGGCTTGCCATCGGGAAAGTCGTAGTCCAGCACCGCCTCGTCCTGCGCCAGCACACGCGCGGACCTCAGCCCCGCGGCATCGAAGGCGCGCTTCATCAGCACCTTGTCGCGGCAGCGCGCGATGACGTCATCGTGCAGGAAGCGCAGCCCGAACGCGCGCGCCACCGCGGCGCCTGCCTTGAGCGAGAAGTCGTTGATCGGGATCACCGCCGCCGGTCGGATGCCGCGCTCCTTGCTGTAGCGGCGCACCGCGTCGACCGCAAGCGCTGGGTTCATCGGATGCTCGCATTCGATGATGTCGTCGGCCAGCGTATTGGCCGGCCGCTGCTTGCCCGGAAAGGCCAGCAGCACGACGGGCATCGCCAGCGCACGGGCGGTGCAAAGGATCGCGCGTTCGCGCAACGACAGGTCGGCACCAATGAGCAGTGCGAATTCGCTTGTGATCATTTCAGTCCTCCATCTCAGGCCTGAAGGGAAAACTCGAGGTGGTGAGGCCGGCCTTCGTGCTCGTACTCCAGCCTGAAGCGCCGCACGATCTCTTCGAGTCGGGCGCGCGCAGAGTCGCCGTCGGGCGCGCCCACCACGTAGCGCCCGGCCATCAACGCCGCGTAATGGCCCTGCTCCTTGAAGACGGTCCCAGGTTCCGGCACCAGTTCGCGCAACACGCCTGGCACGCGCCCTGTGAGCGTGTCTGCGCGTGTGACCCTGCTCGGATAGTGATGCGGCTCGGGCAGCAGCAACCAACCGCCGGACCGATCCACCGCACCGCCGGAAGGCAGTGCCGGCAACGGCAGGCCCAGCTCGGCATTCACCGCCACTTCGAGCAGGTTGACGCCCAGCACGTCGTGCACGAGGTAAGAGACATCGGCGCCGGCCATGCGTGCGCCGATCTCGAGGAACCACACGTCCCGCCCGTCGTAGAACACCTCCAGGTGGAAGAGGGTGTCGTCGACATCGAGCGCCGTCACGATGGCCTGCGCCGCCTCGCCGAGTCGCCGGTTCGTTTCGGCCTCGGTCACGATGTAGGAACCGAGGCAGCGACCGTGGTTGAAGTCGAGGCATGTGTTGAGATAGCGCGAGGCGATGAAGCCGAGGACCCGCCCTTCGCGCACCACGCCATCGACGTGATAGACCGGCGCGTCGATGTACTCCTCGGCGACGAAGGCCTCCGGCGCGTCGGCCAGATAGCGTTCAAGCCCGGCCTCGTCGTCGATGCGCACGACGCCACGGCTGCTCTCGCCGATGATGGGCTTGACGATGACTGGAAAGCCGAAGGGCAGGGACCGCGCAGTGGAGGGCGTCGCTTCCACGAACCGCGGCTCGCGAATGCCTGCCGCCGCTGCAAGGCGGCGCATCTCGAGCTTGCTGCGGCAGGCGAGGGTGCGCCGATCGTCCAGCCCGGGCACCCCGAGCCTGCTGCGCAGCAGCCCGCCGATCAGCATGCTGAACTCCGACAGGCACACCACCCGCCACACATCGAGCGCGGGCCAGCGCTGCGTCAACGTGGCCGCAAGCGCATCCACCGTGGCTTGTGCATCGACCTTGTCGTCCAGCGAGGGCATCTCCACGACGTCGTACGCGTAACGATCGGCTGGCGGCAATGCGCTGCGGCCTACGGCGTCGACGACGTAGATGACATGGAAGTCGCTGTGGGGGATCAGGCGACCGTAGTCGAGAAGTTCTCCGTCCCAGCCCTTTGCCTCGGGAGCGCGCCCCGGCCAGCGGTTGATGACGATGATGGATTTCATTTCAGTTCTCCTTGAAGTCAAGGGCGGCACCCTTGGCGCATCAAACCCAATGCAGTCAGGTGGACGCATTCACGCATTCACTGTCTTCTGTCGATGAAGATTGAAGATCGAGAAGTAGCAGACCGCGCCGACGAGTGAAGCCGCGGCGGTGGCACCGAGGATCAGTTCGCGGTAGGAGATCGCCGGGCCGATCAGCCGCACCGCCAGCCCCGACAGCGGCAGCGGCAGCAGGAAGGTGAGGTACAAGGCACCGAGCACTTGTGAGAAGCGCGCCGGGGGAATGTGCTTCAGTCGCTCCACACGGTGATAGAGGTTGTGGCCCTGGATGGCTGCCTGGAACACCACGATGGCCGCTGCGAAGAGCGCGAAGCTTTCGGCGGTTGCGGCCCGCGCGGCGGCGCTCATCACCAGCGTGAAGAAGACCAGCCCGAACACCGGACCGTTGGACTTGAACCAGGTATTCGGAGCGAGCCGCGACACCAGCAGCGCGGCTGCTGCGGCACCGGCCGCATTGGTGAATGCCGAATGGGACTCCGGATGCCCGAATGCGGTGACCACGATCGGCACGCTCATCG
>DASTGE010000268.1:0-4234 GCA_035719405.1 Burkholderiaceae bacterium | reverse complement strand
GAGATCGAGGGCGACTTCGATACTCTGTTCGGTCGTGCATTCCTGAAGGCCTACCAGGCGCAGCTTGCACTGCTGCGTGCAGGGGAGGACAAGGGATGAATGGCGGCCGGCTGGCGTTGCGCTTGCTGTTTGCAGTGGCCGGCGTGCTGCTCACCGCCTGCGCGCCCTTGAAACCCGCGCAGCCCGCTGCGCCAACCCCCAGCCCCGTGCAGCAGGCTGACGGAATTCGGATGCGGAGCATGGCGCCGGACGAGTCGTGCCCTCCGGAGTTCTCGGGCGGCTGCTATCCCGTGTGGTACGGCACCAACCGCAAACCGCTCGACGCATCCGATCCCTCCAAAGGCTTTGGATCGGAGATCGACGACGCGCTGCACTTCGGCAAGCGGATCGTTCGCATCCCCGCGGCACATCGCCGCGGAGAGCTCGGCTCGCCATTGTGGAAGCGGTTGTTGACGGGCGTCGACGACCGGATCGTGCTTGCTTCGAGCACGGAGCTCACGCCCGAAGCCTTCTCCCGCGAGGTGCGCGGCTTCCTGGCCGGCCTCGATCCATCGGATCGCAACGTGCTCGTCTACATCCATGGCTTCAACACGACATTCGACGAAGCGACGCTGCGCGCAGCGCAGCTCGGTTTTGACCTTCGGGTGCCGGGCATCACCGCCTTGTACAGCTGGCCGTCGCGCGGGAACGTCGCCGCCTATCTGACGGATGTGGCGACGATGGAAGCCAGCGAGGAACGGCTTGCCGAGTTCCTCGTGCGCGTGACCGCGCTGGCGGACAAGGGCAAGGTTCACATCATTGCCCACAGCATGGGGAACCGCGGCCTGCTGCGTGCAATGCACCGCGCGACGACACAGGCGTCGTTGCGGGCGGGAACCCGCTTCGGCCGCATCTTCCTCGCCGCGCCCGATGTCGACGTGGCGCTGTTCCGCCAGCTGGCCGGTGTGTACCCGCAGGTGTCGGAGCGCACGACCTTGTACGTCGCAGATCAGGACAAGGCCTTCGAGGCGCTGGCCTGGGTTGCGCAAGGCATGCGGGCCGGCGGGGCGCCGCCCGTGCTGGTGATGCCGGGGATCGATACGGTGCACGTTCGCGGTGGAAGTCTGTTCGACCTTGGGCACAGCTACGTGGCCGAAGAACTCGAGGTGCTGCGTGACATCCGGGCCCAGCTGTACTGGAACGAGTCGCCGGAGCGGCGACGGGCGCGCTATGGGTGGCCGGTCCCGGACGACACGCCTGGAGCGCGCGGCGCCTGGTTGATCGGGCGGTAGGACCGCGTACCGCCCTCAACCCTTGCGGGTGGCGAGGGAATCATCCTAGAAACGGCAGTTGAACGCGCCCGCTCGGGCGCGTAGCGTTCTCACCCAAGGGGGAACGGTGGTCGTGGGGGAAATTGCGTGAGTTCATGCGAGGTTGCCAGCGGCGGGAAGCGGTCAACTGCCGTTTCTAGGATCATTGGTCCGCCAACGGCCAATACGCGCCTGCATACCCGCGGTACGGATTGCCGTAGACCTTCCGCCCCGCCTGCCGGTGCTCCTGCATGAAGCGCTCGATGTGGTCAGGGGCCGCACCCTTGAGCATCTCCTTCAGCTCGCCCTGAGGCATCAGCAGGGCTCGATAGCGGACAGGGATGCCGGCATACGCGGCGCCTTCGGGCAGGTCCCGGGGAACCGCGCTCGGGTCGAGGAAACGGCTCTCGCCCAGCTCCGAGTCCCGGTGATGCCGCGCCCGCCTGGCCGCGTCGAGAATCCCTTCGATCACGTCGCTCAACGTCCGCCCGCTGATCTTGGCCTGCCACGAAGCGCGCAGGAAGAGAAGCTCGCCGGGGTCCACCCCGGGACATTCGCCGCGGTAGGCCGCGGTCAGGCAATGATCGCTGGCCGCGAGCAGACGCTGTATCTCGGTCGGCTCGCGCTCGAGCAGACGCAGGACCTGGCCGAGCGAGGAGCCGTCGAGGAATCGCTCGGGCGACATCTCGAAGCCCGGGTCGCCGGGGTGATGGTGATCGACACGCAGGAGGGGCTCGTGGCCGCACACCGTGCATTCCACAAACACGGCAGACGCGCGGGGCAGGAGCACGGCCGGGCGCGCCCATGCGTCACGTCCAACGCGGACCACGCCGTCCGCCTCGTACGCCGTCTTGGGCGTGCAACGTGCGCCGTGCCGGGCTGCGTGCACCCAGGTCCGGCCCTGGTCAATTAGCACTTTCTCGATCTCGCGCATCTCGGGATCCTGTGCCCCCAGCACGAAAATGGCTTGCTTGTCGATCATTCGCGATGGAGTGCCGCGGCAGGGCACAGTTCCCGGCGCCGGAGTCGGGCTCAGCGCCCGGTCCTGCCGCCAAGCAGGTACGAGATACGGTCAGCGGCTTCCCTGAGCCGGGGCAGGAAATGCTGCAGCATCGTTTCCGGGGGCGTGCGGCTCGCCTGTGCGCTCACATCGAATGCTGCGATCGTGCGGCCGGAGCGATCACGGATCGGCGCTGCAAGCGACTCGAGGCCCTCTTCGAGCTCCTGGTTCACCAGACACCAGCCTTGCAGGCGCGCCTCGGCGATGACTTGTTCGAGGGCTGGCAGGTCCCGTGATCGTGCGCGAGGTGTATTTGCGCAGCGGGCCGCGCGTGAGGCGGTCGTGCAAGTCCTCGGGCGGAAGCGATGCCAGCAGCATCCGCCCCGTCGAGGTACAGAACGCGGGAAGCCGGCTGCGATCCCGAGGTTGATGCTCATGATCTTGTGTGTCGGCATGCGCAGCACGTAGATGATTTCGTCGCCGTCGAGCACGGCCCCCGAGCAGGATTGCTTCAGCTGGTCGACCAGCATCTCCATCACCGGCTCGGCCAGGTTCCACAGTGGAAGCGAAGAGAGGTAGGCAAAGCCCAGATCGAGAATCTTCGGCGTCAGCCGGAACTGTCGTCCTTGGCATTCCACATAACCCAGGCCCTCCAGCGTGAGCAGGATGCGACGCGCGCCCGCCCGCCCGCGTGAGCCCCGTTCGTGCAGCCAACTCCGACAGCGACTGGCTCGGTGCGTCCGCATTGAACGAGCGGATCACCGCGAGGCCCCGCGCGAACGACTGCACGTAAGTGTCGCCCGGCTTGGGCGACGGCTTGTCGGCAGTCGTCGTCCCGGTCTCCAGCAGCTCGGCTTCGGGCATGTCAGTTGGCGGCGGACCTGCCCATTATGGGCCGAGTGGGCGACGCGCGTTCCCACGGTGAGGCCGGCCTTCGCTACCATCGCGCGCGTTCCCAAACTATCCGCATCACAGGAGCGAATCATGACGATGGATGTCGTCGACTACGAAATCAAGGGATCTGAAATGCAGTTCGTCGAGGTTGAACTCGACCCCGGCGAGGCAGCTGTCGGCGAAGCCGGCAGTCTCATGTTCATGGACGCCGGCATCGCAATGGACACTGTGTTCGGCGACGGCGCCCAGTCCCAGGGCGGCTTCTTCGGCAAGCTGCTGGGCGCGGGCAAAAGGCTGCTGACGGGTGAATCGTTATTCACCACTGTCTACACCAACCAGGCTCCCGGCAAGCAGCGCGTGGCCTTCGCCGCGCCGTATCCCGGCAAGATCATGCCGATGGATCTGCAGCGGCTGGGCGGCACGCTGATCTGCCAGAAGGACGCTTTCCTGTGCGCCGCGCGTGGTGTCTCACTGGGTATCTACTTCCAGCAGAAGCTCTCGGTCGGCTTCTTCGGCGGCGAGGGCTTCATCATGCAGCGCCTCGATGGGAACGGACTTGCCTTCGTGCATGCCGGCGGCACGGTGCTCAAGCGCGAGCTGCAGCCGGGCCAGACGCTGATGATCGACACGGGCTGCATCGTTGCCTTCACCCCCACTGTGAACTTCGAGATCCAGTACGTGGGCAAAATCAAGACCGCGCTGTTCGGCGGCGAGGGCCTGTTCTTTGCGCGGGTGAGCGGCCCTGGGACGGTGTGGCTGCAGAGTCTGCCGTTCTCGCGATTGGCTTCGCGCGTGTTCGCCGCTGCGCCGCAAATGGGCGGACACAAGGAGGAGGGGTCGATTCTCGGCGGCTTCGGCGCGGGAAGCTTGCTCGGTGGGGTGCTGGGCGGAGACGACGAATAGCAATTGCGTTGAATAGGGGTAGGGAACGGCGCTGGCCGTCCCCTCCCTCCGAACCCGGTGAGCGGTTTTCCCGCGACGGGCTCTCCAGTCGGTTGTTTCCTCATCGGGATTGGCGCGCCGAACGGTGGGCTACGGACATCGTGAAAAG
>DASTGE010000267.1:0-14318 GCA_035719405.1 Burkholderiaceae bacterium | reverse complement strand
CGGGTCCTCCGTGTTGGAAGACTTGCCGAACGCGACGTGCAGGCGCTGGAATGGCAGCAGCACCGGCCTCAGCTGCGAGTACGGCCGCTTCGCGCCCTTGGCCGCCACGGCGACGCGACCCATGTCCCGGATGAACAGGTCGAGGATGAGGCTGGTTTCGCTCCAGTCATAACGGTGAAGCACGTAGGCGGGGTACGTGGCCGCCGCGCGCCTACTCGTAGCCATAGGCGCGCAGGTGCTCCTCGTTGTCGGCCCAGCCCGAACGCACCTTGACCCACAGTTCGAGGAAGACCTTCGCATCCATCAGACGCTCGAGCTCGGCCCTGGCTTCGCTGCCGATGCGCTTCAGGCGCTCGCCCTTCTCGCCGATGACCATGCCCTTGTGAGCATCGCGCTCGACGATGACGGTCGCGGCAATGCGACGCAGATGGCCTTCCTCCTCGAACTTGTCGATCACGACAGTCGAGGTGTAGGGCAGTTCGTCACCGGTCAGGCGAAAAAGCTTTTCACGGATGATCTCGCTGGCGAGAAACCGCTCGCTGCGGTCCGTCAGCGCATCTTCCTCGTAGTACCAGTCCTGCTCCGGCAGATAGGACTTGAGGATCTGCAGCAGGCGCTGTACGTCAGCCTCGCGCTCCGCTGACATGGGCACGAACTCCGCGAAGTCGCGCCGTTCCTGCATGCTCTTCAGCCAGGGCGCAAGTTCGGCACGACGACGCACGGTGTCGAGCTTGTTGGCGATCAACAGAACGGGCTTGTCCTCGGGCAGCAGCGCCAGGACCTTGGCGTCGTCGAGGCCGAAGCGCCCGGCCTCGACGACGAACAGGACCGCGTCGACATCGGTCAGCGACGACATCACCGTGCGGTTCAGGGTGCGGTTGAGCGCAGTGCCATGACGCGTCTGGAAGCCCGGCGTGTCGACGAACACGAACTGCGCCTCCTCGACCGTGCGGACACCGGTGATGCGGTGGCGGGTCGTCTGCGCCTTGCGGGAAGTGATGCTCACCTTCTGGCCCACGAGCGCGTTCAGCAACGTCGATTTGCCCACGTTGGGACGGCCGACGATGGCCACCAGCCCGCATCGTCGGTGCGCTTCTGCGCCCGTCTCGCGAAGTTCGCCTTCCATCGTCGCTTAGGAGCGCAAGGGGCCGCCAGGACGGTCGCTCGCACGCAGGATATCGAGCATGCGCCCCGCTGCCTCCTGCTCAGCGGCGCGTCGCGACCTGCCCTCACCCTGCTGCGCCAGCCCCAGAGTGGGCACCGCGCATTCGACCTCGAAGGTTTGGGCGTGCGCCTGTCCTCTCGTGGCAATGATTCGATACACCGGCACGGGAACCTTGCGTGCCTGCAGCCATTCCTGCAGTTCCGTCTTCGGGTCCTTGCTCCAACTGTCCATCTCGGTAGTGGTGATGACCTCGCCGAACAGTCGCTTGACCACAGCGAACGCGGGCTCGAAGCCGCCTTCGAGGAAGACGGCTCCAATCAGCGCCTCCATCCCATCGGCGAGGATGGAGGGCCGTTGCGCGCCACCGCCTCGCGCCTCGCCCTCGGAAAGTCGGAGCACCTCGGGCAGGCCGAGCGTCAACGCGACCTTGTGGAGGCTGTCTTCGCGCACGAGGTGGGCGCGAACACGCGTGAGGTCCCCTTCGTCGGAACCGGCGAAACGTTCATACAGCATGCGCGAGACAGCCAAGCTGAGTACGGCATCACCGAGGAACTCGAGCCTCTCGTTGTGATCAGCGCCGAAGCTGCGGTGAGTCAACGCGCGAGTGAGCAGTCGAGGCTGCGCAAAGTGGTAGCCCAAGCGTTGCTGCAGTGCGTCGAGGAGAGAATCCATGTGAGTGGCGACGCCCAACCGCGCCCCGTCAGGAGCAGCGGGCGCAGCGGGCGTTGAGGTTGTTTCATCCTGCCTTCAATCACCGTGAGTGTGACTCAAGATGGAGCCAGGGTGCTAGTGCCTCTTTTCCCCAATGCCGGGGCAGCCACTGCCCGTGGCCCTGACGAAGGCGTGCGCGGAAGATGCCGCGGAGGGTTAACCGCGTGTGAAGGATGCGTCGGGTCAGATTCGAGGCAAAGGCAGCATATGCGCGCTCACTTCGAGCGACCTTCGTACTTGATCAGAAGGTACACAGGGCTTATCAGTTCGACTTCGCTGTCGTACTGGAAGTGGATGACGACCTTGTCGTTCTCCTTGCTGATATCAAGATCCTTGCCGCCGATGGATTTGATCGAATACTCGATCTCTTTCTGGCGCTCGAAGGCCGCCCGGATCTCTGGCACGGTACTCGGCCCTTCCCGGGCGAGCTTGGACACGGCGCGCTGGATCGTCAGGTACTCGTTGACTGACGGGAAGGTCTTGATGGCGACCATCGCCAGAAAGCCGATGACGATGGCCCAGAACAGCAGACCGATCAGCGAGAGGCCTGCCTGAGCGTTTGCGCCTCGGTGTTGATGCTGCTGTCGCATGGCGTGAGCCACCTCTTCTACTTGAACGGGCCGATTCGCCCGAGATTGCTGAAATTCATCCACACGAAAAAGGCACGGCCGACGATGTTTTCCTCAGGCACGAAGCCCCAATAGCGGGAGTCCTCGGAGTTGTCGCGGTTGTCGCCCATGGCGAAAAAGCTTCCGGGCGGAACCTTGCAAACCACGCCTTCAGGGCTGTAGCGACACAAGTCCTTGTGCGGGAAGTCCTTCACGCGATTGGCGTCGAAATAGGTGGCTTGCGAAAACTGCTGGATGCGGTGCTCGACGGGCCCCAGTTTCTCCAGGAACTGCTGGGCATAAAAACGCGACTCGTCATCGTACGCCTCGGGCATCGCAGCGAGCGGCACCGGCTGCCCATTGATCGTGAGCTTCTTGTTGAGATAGCTGATTTCGTCGCCAGGAACGCCGACGATCCGCTTGATGTAGTCGATTCGCGTGTCCATCGGATAGCGGAACACGACGACGTCGCCGCGCCGCGGCTCATGGTTGTCGATGATCTTCTTGTTGATCACCGGCAGCCGGATTCCGTAGTGAAACTTGTTCACCAGGATCAGGTCGCCCACCAGCAGGGTCGGAATCATCGAGCCTGACGGAATCTTGAACGGCTCGAAGAGGAACGAGCGCAGCAGAAAGACCACCAGGATGACCGGGAACAGTCCGGCCGTCCAGTCGAGCCACCAGGGCTGCATCAGCAGCTTTTGCTTGGCCGTCTGGACGTCGCCGTCGACCTTCTCGATGCCGCGGTCGGCCAGGGACTGCCTGCGCTGTGCGTCCTCGATTTCCACACGCGCCGCGGCAGCCTCCCGTGCAGGACGGAAATGGAAGCGCTCGGCCAGCCAGTAAGCGAGCGTGACGATCGTCAGCAGGAAAAGCAGCAGCGAGAAGTTCCCCATCCAGTTGCCGAGAAACCAGCCACCGAGGTAAACCGCCAATGCGCCATAGAGAAGTCCGGTGAGCAAACCCATTCAGTCGTCCACTTGGAGGATGGCCAGAAACGCCTCCTGCGGCACCTCGACGGAGCCGATCTGCTTCATGCGTTTCTTGCCGGCTTTTTGTTTTTCAAGCAGCTTGCGCTTGCGCGTGATGTCGCCGCCGTAGCATTTTGCCAGCACGTTCTTGCGCAAGGCCTTGATGTTCTCGCGCGCGATGATGTTGGCGCCGATCGCTGCCTGAATCGCAACGTCGTACATCTGCCGCGGGATGATCTCGCGCATCTTGGCTGCCACCTCGCGCCCCCGGTATTGCGATTGAGAACGGTGCACGATGATCGACAGCGCGTCGATGCGGTCACCGTTGATGAGCATGTCGACCTTGACGACCTCCGCCGCGCGATACTCCTTGAACTCGTAGTCCATCGACGCGTAGCCACGCGACACGCTCTTGAGCTTGTCGAAGAAGTCGAGCACGATCTCCGCCAGCGGCAGTTCGTAGGTGAGCATCACCTGGCGGCCGTGGTAGGCCATGTTCATCTGCACGCCGCGCTTCTGGTTCGCCAGCGTCATCACAGGGCCGACGTAGTCCTGCGGCATGTACAGGTGGACGGTGACGATGGGCTCACGAATTTCGCGGATGCGGCCCTGGTCGGGCATCTTCGACGGATTCTCGACCTCGAGCACGTTGCCGTCGTTGAGCTCGACCTGGTAGACCACGCTGGGCGCAGTCGTGATGAGATCCTGGTCGAACTCACGTTCCAGCCGCTCCTGCACGATCTCCATATGCAGCAGGCCGAGGAAACCACACCGGAAGCCGAAGCCCAGCGCCTGGCTCACCTCGGGCTCGAAGCGCAGCGACGAGTCGTTGAGTTGGAGCTTTTCGAGCGCATCGCGGAGCGAATCGTACTCGCTCGCCTCCGTCGGATAGAGTCCGGCGAAGACCTGCGGCTGAATCTCCTTGAAGCCGGGAAGTGGTTCGCTCGCTGGGCCTGCGTTGTTCGGCAGCTTCTTTTCCAGCGTGATGGTGTCGCCCACCTTCGCGACCTTCAGCTCTTTGATCCCGGCGATCACGAAGCCCACCTCGCCCGCGCTGAGCAGTTCGCGCTGGACCGACTTGGGCGTGAACATGCCGAGCTGCTCGATACCGTAGACCGCGTTGGTCGCCATCAGGCGGACGCGGTCTCCGGTCCGGATCACGCCATCAACCACACGAACCAGCATCACGACGCCGACATAGTTGTCGA
Organism: Burkholderiaceae bacterium; assembly: GCA_035719405.1. Classification (GTDB taxonomy): domain Bacteria; phylum Pseudomonadota; class Gammaproteobacteria; order Burkholderiales; family Burkholderiaceae_C; genus CAMLIZ01. The sequence continues at coordinate 9,655 of DASTGE010000267.1, read as the reverse complement.
ACCAGGAGTCGATGATCATCGCCCTCGGCGGGCCGTCAGCGCGCCCGCGCGGTGGCGGCATTCGGTGGATCACCGCTTCTAGGATGTCGTCGATGCCCTCGCCCGTCTTTGCCGAGCAGGGGATGGCGTCGGCGGCGTCAATGCCGATCACGTCCTCGATCTCCTCCTTCGCACGTTCGGGATCGGCTTGAGGGAGATCCATCTTGTTGAGCACGGGCACGACTTCGACGCCGAGGTCGAGCGCCGTGTAGCAATTGGCGACCGTCTGCGCCTCGACGCCCTGACTTGCGTCGACGACGAGCAATGCACCTTCGCAGGCCGAGAGCGACCGGCTCACTTCATAGGAAAAGTCGACGTGCCCTGGCGTGTCGATGAGGTTCAGGTTGTAGGTCCTGCCGTCACGCGCGGTGTACGAGAGGGCCGCCGTCTGCGCCTTGATGGTGATGCCGCGCTCGCGCTCGATGTCCATCGAGTCGAGTACCTGTTCTTCCATCTCACGATCGCTCAAGCCCCCGCACCGCTGAATGATGCGGTCCGCGAGCGTGCTCTTGCCGTGATCGATGTGGGCAATGATCGAGAAGTTTCGAATGTGGTCCATGGCGAGCGGCTTGCAGCCTCACCTCACGGCGTCACGACAAGGGCGGTCCGTCCAAGTCGACGTGGACTTCGCAGCCGATCTCGTGGATAAAAAAAAGGCACGTCGAAACGGTGACGCGCCTTCCAACAAAACGTATGGCAACTGCTTGTTGGGCTTTCATTGTAGCCAAAAGGGCCCCGCTGAAAACCGCGCCGGTGCTGGATCGCGAGGCGTTGCAGGGTACCAACAGGCGTTTTTATCAACAGGTTGCCCACAGAGCATGTGAACTCTCTGGGGATAGTTGTTCGCTTCGCGACTTCACGCTCGGCGTGGCATCAAAGCGGCGTGTCAAAGGGGTCGATTCTATATGCCCAACGGAACAATCCAGGTCGGATCGGTCTTCGAAGTGATAATCCACTCACAAATTCTCCCGCTGAGAAGGTTTTGCAAAAAAGTCTCGCATCTCGCTTTGTGAAAAGACCCGCCGTCACACTCAGCCGCCTGCCCGGCGCGGCCAATTCACTTCCCCGGCCGAATCACCACATAGTTGACCCAGTCCTCACGGCGCACCAGCACGCTCAACGGTCGTGACTTGTCAGCCTTCTGGACCGCGGCCAAGAACTGCTTCACGTCCGCCACTTCGGCGTTGTCGACGGAGAGGATGATGTCCCCCTCGCGCATCCCGGCACGCGCCGCCGGACCCTCGGCACTGTCGACGCGGACGCCACCGCGCAGCTTCAGCTCGCGCTTTTGCGCCTCGCTCAACTCGGACACCGCCAGGCCCAGCACGCTGGCATTTCCCGCCGAGGACTGCGACTCGGACTGAGCGACTCGACGCGGCTTCTCCGCTTCGAATTCGCCGACGGCCAGTGAGAGGTCACGATAGCCGCCCCGTCGAAACACCTGGAGCGTCGTCCGGCTGCCCGGTTTCATGTTGCCGATGACACGCGGAAGATCTCCCGATTTCTCGATCGCGCGTCCATCGACTTTCACGATGATGTCGCCCGCCTCCACACCTGCCTTTTCGGCCGGGCCGCCGGACTCCACGCTCTGCACCATCGCGCCGGCAGCCTTGCCCAGCCCGATGGACTCGGCCACGTCCTTGGTCACAGGGGCGATCTGAACGCCGATGCGCCCCCGGATCACGCGGCCGTTCACCCGCAATTGCTCGGCGACCCGTGCAGCCTCGTCGATAGGGATCGCAAAGGAGATGCCCATGAAGCCACCCGACCGGCTGTAAATTTGCGAATTGATGCCGACCACTTCCCCGCGCATGTTGATCAGCGGGCCGCCAGAGTTGCCGGGGTTCACTGCCACGTCGGTCTGGATGAAAGGCAGGTAATCGCCGGTGTCGCGCTGCTTGGCGCTGACGATGCCGGCTGTGACGGTGTTGTCGAGCCCGAACGGCGAGCCGATGGCCAGCACCCATTCGCCCACCTTCAGCTTGTTCACGTCGCCGATCTTGACGAAGGGCAAGCCCGAGGCGTCGATCTTCACGACTGCGACATCGGTGCGGCGGTCAGCGCCGATGATGCGGGCCTTGATCTCCCGCTTGTCGGTGAGCGTCACCACCACCTCATCTGCCCCTTCAACGACGTGCGCATTGGTCATCACGAAGCCATCCTGGCTCAGGATGAAGCCGGAGCCCACTCCGCGCTGCACCGGCTCCTGGTCGCCCGGCGTGTTGCCTCCGCGACGATCGGGTCGCCCTGGCAAGGGAATGCCGAAACGCCGAAAGAACTCCTCCATGCCTTCGTCAAGCTCAGGCGGCACGTTGCGCCCCGGGCGCGCCCGTTCCAGCGTTCGGATGTTGACCACCGCAGGACCGACGCGCTCCGCCAACTCGGTGAAGTCAGGCAGTACGACTTGAGGTGCCCGTGCCTGCCCCATGACGGACGCCGGCATTGCCAGCAACAGAGCACACAGAAGCGCCGCCACCCGGTCGCGCCAAAGCCCGGGCGAAACAATCTCGTCCACTCGCATGAAGCACTCCTCGTCGTCGCTGCTGTCCTAGTATCTTCTGGGCTATCTTCGCCGTTCCAACGCCTGTGCGAACAGCTTGAGCGTCGACAGCGGCACGTCGCCGACGACGGTCACCCACCATTGCCCCTGCTGACGCATGAGGGTGTGTGTCGCGCCAATGGCCGTCGAGCCCTGTCTTTGATGACGCTGAGGATCGAAAGGCTCGATGAACAGCGACACATGAGTGAGGCCGTCGGAAAATATCGCCTGTACAACCTCGTCCGATTGGCCGTTGCCGTCTCCCGGCACGTCGAGTGGCCGCTTGATGCAACTGATCTGCTGAAACCCCGGCGCCACGGATCTGAGCGTCCAGCCTTCGTTCTCCATCTGTGTGGCATGCGAAACGGGGCGTATCACCTTATAGCCTTCGAGTCGCTTCAACGGCTGCATCACGCTTTCAGGCTGCGGCTTCACGTCTATGGCCACCTCCGAGAAAGCCGAGGATTCCAGCACTTCGCCGTGCGGCCCGAGCACGTCGGCCCGCAGCAGCAAACCGCTGGCCTTGTCGGCCCAAAGGCGCTGCGCGAAGCGGTACTTGTCGTTCGGCTTAAGGAAGAACACTTGAGAGTCATGCCCCGCAAGCCTGTCATCGCCCTGCAGCCTCAGTTCGTAGTGCTCGGTGAAGCGCTGCTCGTTGGAAGACAGCAGCGCAGGGAACGGCGGCATCGCCTCGCGCCGCTGCACCAACGCCGTCTGCTTGTCAGGCCATAGCGTATAGACGGTGTCGTTGTAGCGAAAGACGCGGCGCATCTGGCCATCCAGCATCTCGACGCGCTCATATTGGTCACTGCCCTCACAGTAGTGTGCGATGCGTGAACTGGAGACAACCCCCGCGGCTGTATAGACCTGAGTTCCCTGATAGTTGCGCGTGCTGGCGGCGTCGTGAATGCGTGTCAGCCACGCCCGCGCGTCAACCACAGTGTCGGTGGGACCGGGTCGCACCTGCGCGCAAACGTCTGCCATCCCGAAAGCCGACGCCAGGAAGAAGGCAGTGGCGAAAAGGCGATGCCTCAGCATGGGCAGGTGTCAGCGCTCGAGCGACACCGCCGCCGTGCTGCGAAGCACGCCACCCGGTACGCTCACGACAGACGTGCTTCCATACTGCTTGTGCGCAGCCAGGTAGCGGTCGAGCCGTGCGTCGCGGATCAACTGCTGATCCGGATACAGGATCGGCGCGTCGGGCTGCTCCACGGGCATCGAAGTAGCGGCGACCGCCGGCGCGGCCGTGACCCCGATCGGGACATCCGACTTGCCGAACGGGACTCCGACGCGCGCCGCGACCAGCAAGCCGCCCATTGCGATGAAGCCGGCGGCGAAGGCGGCCGGCACGCCCCAGCGACGGCCTGTCGCCGGTCGCGCCAGCATGGCACCGGCACCAACGGCAACGTCCGCGGAACAGGGGTCGCTGCGCCCGGGCGCCATCACCACCGGCTCATTCGCCAGCCTTGATCGCAAAGACTGAAGGAACACGGCATCGTGCGACGGCGGATGGGCAAGATCAGCCGAACGCAGCACATCCCCAATGAGGTGATAAGCATGGCAGGTGCGTCGCAGCTCGACATCTTCGCGCCACGCCGAGCACATGCGTTCGAAGTCGTTCGAATCTGCTTCGCCATCGACCAAAGCCGACAAGGTTTGTTTTCGATCTTCCTGGCTCATGGGATGGTTCATCATCTTCGGCTCCTGCAAGGCCAACGGCCACTACCACCGTTCGCCCTCGCGCGTCCCAAGCAGCGGCCTCAGCCGTTCGGCAATGGCTTCCCGTGCACGGAAGATGCGCGAACGCACCGTGCCGATAGGGCAGTTCATCACCTCGGCGATCTCCTCGTAGCTCAGTCCTTCAATTTCGCGCAGCATGATCGCCTGCCGCAAATCGTCCGACAGCGCATCGATGGCGGCGTTCACCGTCGCCGCGATTTCCTTGCTCGCCAGCACGGCCTCGGGGGTCTCGCCGTCGCTTAGTTCGTTTTCCACTCGGGAAGTTTCGTCCGGCTCCTCGCCGCCACCGAGCGCCGTTTCAGGGATCAAGGGATCTCGCTTCAATTCGACGAGCGCCTTTTTTGCGGTATTGACCGCGATCCGGTACAGCCAAGTGTAGAACGCGCTTTCGCCTCGGAATTGTGGCAGGGCCCGGTAGGCCCTGATGAACGTCTCTTGCGCAATATCCTGCACGAGGTCCACATCGCGCACCATGCGCGCGACGAGGCGTTCGATCCGGCGCTGGTACTTCAGGACCAGGATCTCAAAAGCGCGCATGTCGCCGCGCTTGACGCGCTCGACGAGCAGGGCGTCGGCGTCGGCAGCGCTCATGGTCGACTCATTCGACGTCGGACTCCAGGCGCGAAAGAATCCCGGCGTTCGAGCGTCGGCCATACGCGGCCACGCGGAGCGCGTGGTCGGCGCCCCAAAGGGCACGCGAGTCGACAGGCAACCAGGCGCGCCCCCGCCACGAGCGGGACGACGCCGGATCGAATCGCAGGAGCATCCAGTCGCCAAGATCCATCATCACACTGAGATCCCCGTTCAGTTCGCTGTGCCCGTCCTTGTCCGTCGCGTACCACCATTGGCCGCCATCCCAACGCAAACGACCTCGACTCCTGGGCACGAGCCATGCCAGCGACGCCCCGACCAGGACAGCCGCGAAAATGCTCACGAGCCAACCGAGCCACGGAAGCGCCTCAAGGCGCGCGCTGGCAGAGGCCGCCACGCCGGCGGCGGCGACAGCGCCCAGCGCAACAACGATGACCCTCGAGCGCCGCGATGGCGTCAGGTCAAACGCAACGGGCGGGGCGGCGGCGCGCATCGCGGGGGAGAGTGATCCCGTTGCCAGAGTCGTGTCCTACACATCGGTGCACGAAATCAAGTCAAAGGGGCCTCGGGTCAGGGGCAAGCTGCACACCACCGCGATGGGTGACATCACAAGGATTTTCGGCCTGCCGTCTCCCGAAAGAGGCGATTGCATGTGCACCTACCCGTCGGACAGACACTGAGCCGCCAAGGAACAATCCCGCCGCCCCGAGTGGTCTGCGCCTTTGCAAATTTTCGCCACGACAAGGGCTGGAGTCGAGGCGCGTGCCGTGCCAGGAGACTCGTGTCAAAGTCGTGTCAGATCTTACGGAACACCAGCGTGCCGTTGGTGCCGCCGAAGCCGAAGTTATTCTTCACCGCCACGTCGATCTTCATCTCCCGCGCCTCGTTCGCGCAGTAGTCCAGGTTGCACTCGGGATCCTGGTTGAAGATGTTGATCGTCGGCGGCGAAACCTGGTGATGCAGCGCCAGCGTCGTGAACACCGATTCGATACCGCCAGCACCTCCAAGAAGGTGACCGGTCATGGACTTCGTGGAACTGACCACCAGCTTCCTTGCATGGTCCCCAAACGCGAGCTTGATCGCGTTGGTCTCGTTCAGGTCACCCAGGGGCGTCGATGTGCCGTGTGCATTGAGATATTGCACGTCCTCGGGATTCATACGCGCGTTGCGCAGAGCGGCCTTCATTGAACGTGTGGGACCGTCGACATCCGGCGCCGTCATGTGGAAGGCATCCGCACTCATGCCGAAGCCCAGCAGCTCCGCATAGATCTTCGCCCCCCGCCGCTTGGCATGTTCATACTCCTCGAGCACCAGCACACCAGCGCCCTCGCCAAGCACGAAGCCGTCCCGGTCCTTGTCCCACGGACGCGATGCCGTCGCCGGATCCTCGTTGCGGGTTGACAGGGCACGCGCTGCTGCAAAGCCACCGATGCCGAGCGGCGAGACCGTTGACTCCGCACCGCCAGCGACCATGACGTCAGCGTCACCGTATTCGATGAGGCGGCCCGCTTCTCCAATCGAATGAAGGCCGGTCGTACAGGCAGTGACGATCGCGAGGTTCGGCCCTTTGAAACCGAACTTGATCGACACATGGCCGGAGATCATGTTGATGATCGACGCCGGTACGAAAAACGGCGAGATGCGCCTCGCGCCACGGTCGAGGTACTCCTTGTAGGTCGCCTCGATGAGAGGCAACCCGCCGATGCCGGAACCGACGATGACGCCAATGCGCTCGGCCTCCTCTTCCTTCAGGGCGTCGCCCGTTGGCAGGCCCGAATCCTTGACGGCCTGGATCGAAGCGGCCAGGCCGTAATGGATGAAGGTGTCCATGTGCCGGGCTTCCTTGGCAGGAAAGTACTCCTCCAGCTCAAAACCCTTCACCTCACCCGCAAAGCGGCAGGCCAGGTTCGACGCATCGAACTTGGTCACGGTGGCGATGCCCGAGCGGCCGGCCACCAGGTTGGACCAGCCTTCGGCGACGGTATTGCCCACCGGGCTGATCAACCCAAGACCGGTGATGACGACGCGGCGACGGCTCATGTGGGGTCGATCCGATTCGTTCAGGCCTTTTGATGCTTCATGGCGTAGTCGATCGCCAACTGCACCGTCGTGATCTTCTCGGCCTCCTCGTCTGGGATCTCGATGCCGAATTCGTCCTCGAGGGCCATTACCAGTTCAACCGTGTCGAGCGAGTCCGCGCCCAGGTCGGCCACGAATGCCTTCTCGTTGGTGACGTCGGCCTCGGGCACGCCGAGTTGTTCGGCGATGATTTTCTTGACGCGTGCTTCGATGTCGCTCATGACTCCTCCAGGAGTTGATTGCACAAAAATAGACAGCGGGCGATTTTAAGGGCCAGCAGTGATCAGCTCATGAACATGCCGCCATTCACATGCAGCTCGGTCCCCGTGATGTACCCGGCTGCGACACTCGCAAGAAACGCAACCGCATGTGCGATTTCCTGCGGCGTGCCCAGGCGGCCGAGCGGAATCTGCTGCAGCAGCGCGGCTTTCTGCGCTTCCGGCAGAGCCTCGGTCATGTCGGTTCCGATGAAGCCGGGGGCAACGCAGTTCACGGTGATGCCACGACTGCCCAGCTCGCGCGCGAGAGCGCGCGTCATACCCGCGACTCCGGCCTTGGCCGCTGCGTAGTTCGCTTGCCCCGGATTACCGGCGGCACCAACGACCGAGGTGATGTTGACGATGCGCCCATAGCGTTGCTTCATCATCGTCCGCATCACGGCCCGACAGCAGCGAAACACCGCCTTGAGGTTGGTGTCGAGCACTGCGTCCCAGTCATCGTCCTTCATGCGCAATGCGAGCGTGTCACGCGTGATGCCTGCATTGTTGACGAGCACATGCAGCCCACCATTCAGCTTGACGATGGCCTCCACAGCCGCTTCGACAGCGGCGGCGTCGTTCACATTCAACACGATGCCGCGGGATCCCTCGTGAGCGGTCAACTCGTCGCTGATTGCCCGAGCGCCGGCTTCCGTCGTGGCTGTGCCAATCACCGTGAAGCCCTGCGAAGCAAGTTCCGACGCGATCGATTTGCCGATGCCGCGCGACGCGCCGGTCACCAGCGCCACCTGTGCTCCGTCTGCACTCATGCCAGCATCCCCCGGGCTTCCTGCAGCGTCGAAGGATCGAGCACAGTAAGCGTCAACAGGTCGGGCTCAATGCGCTTGACCATGCCGGAAAGCGCCTTGCCCGGACCGCATTCGAAAACGTGCGAGAGGCCGCGAGCGCGCAACGCCTGCACCACCTCGACCCAGCGTACCGGTCCGAAGGCCTGACGATACAGCGCATCACGAATCGCGTCAGGCTGCTCCTGAATCTTCACGTCGATGTTGTTGACCACCGCAATGCGCGGCGGATGGATGGTGGTGGCTGTCAGACGCTCCTTCAACCGCTCCGCGGCCGGCCTCATGAGGCTGGAATGGAACGGCGCAGAAACCGGCAGAGGCAGCGCGCGCTTGGCACCGAGTGCCTTCAGCACCTCGCAGCCCTGGTCCACCCCGGCCCGCGTGCCCGCAATGACGGTCTGCTTCGGATCGTTGAAATTCACTGCCTCGACCACCTCGCCACTTTGCGCCGCTGCTTGCGCGCAGCCCTTGCGCACCGACTCGGCATCCAGCCCGAGGATCGCCGCCATCGCCCCCGCCCCCACCGGAACGGCCTCCTGCATCGCTTGTGCGCGAAAGCGCACCAGGGGCAGCGCATCAGCCAATGACATCGCGCCCGCGGCGACGAGGGCGCTGTACTCGCCCAAGGAATGACCGCCGACGGCGACAGGCTCCAGCCCGGTTTCAGCCAGCCACGCCCGATAGCAGGCGACGCCCGCGGTGAGCATGACCGGCTGAGTGTTGGTGGTGAGGTCGAGTTGCTCCTTCGGTCCCTCGTGAATCAGCCGCGCCACGTCCTCGCCCAGCGCATCAGAAGCTTCGGCGAGGGTGCTTCGGACGGAAGGATGATCGCCCCAGGCGTCGAGCATGCCGACGGACTGCGAGCCCTGCCCGGGGAACACGAATGCGAAAGAGGTCATCGAGTTGGTTGGGTGTTGTCGGAACGACGGGTTCAGGATCAGTGGCGGGGGAGACTGCAAACGGCAGAGTCAGAAGTCGAGCAGCACCGCGCCCCAGGTGAAGCCACCGCCGACGCCTTCGAGCATGAGCGTATCGCCACGCTGGATGCGACCTTCACGTACGGCCACGTCAAGGGCGAGCGGAATCGATGCGGCCGAAGTGTTGCCGTGCTCGTCGACCGTGACGATCAGCTTGTCCATGGGCACCTTCAGCTTGCGCGCAGTGCTTTGCATGATGCGCACGTTGGCCTGGTGTGGAATGAGCCAGTCGATATCACCCTCGTGACGCCCCGCCTTCGCGAGCACCGAGCGGGCGACATCTTCCAGCACCCCAACCGCCAGCTTGAACACCGCCTGGCCGTCCATCTTCAGCAAGGGATCGCCCAGCACCTGCCCGCCGGACACCGTGCCCGGCGTGCAAAGAATCTGCACATGGCGGCCATCGGCATGGAGTTCGCTGGCGAGAACGCCCGGGGTGTCGCTGCCTTCCAGCACAACCGCCCCGGCACCGTCGCCGAAAAGCACGCAGGTCGTGCGGTCGTTGAAGTCGAGAATGCGCGAGAACACCTCGGCGCCGATCACCAATGCTTTGGTGGCACTGCCCGTGCGGATCATTGCGTCAGCCACCGTGAGCCCATAGACGAAGCCGGAGCACACCGCCTGCAC
>DASTGE010000266.1:0-2892 GCA_035719405.1 Burkholderiaceae bacterium | reverse complement strand
GGCGGCAAGGTACGCTCGTCATCGCATGCGCAGACCTGGGGAGTGCAAACGATGACAGGCCTGCTGCTGGGCATCGTCGCGGTTCAGACGGCGCGCATGCTGCCGCAGGCCTTTTTCGGCCTGTATGCCGAGAAGGCCCTCGCCGTCTCACCCTGGGTCACGGGCTCGTGCTATGGCGCAACCGCGCTTGGACTCTGCGTGAGCGCCACCGCATGGAGCCGGCGGTTTGCACGGGGTGTCCGCCGGGACATTCTCGCCGAGGCGGCACTGTGTGCCGGCGCGTGCGCCCTGCTGACGCTGGGCCAGTTGCCGGGCGTTCCGCTGCCCGCGCTGCTGGCAGCCCGGTTCCTCTGGGGCGTGTGCCTGGGCGCGTTGCTGCCCGTCTTCTATGCGCTGCTGTCGCGAGAGGCGCCCGACTCGCGCCAAGGCATGGCGATGGGCTGGGGCAATGCGGCGGCCAAGGCGGGCGCACTGGCCGGAACCGTACTGGGTGGAACGATGCTCGGCGTGCTGCCCCTGCAATGGCTCATGATGCCCGTCGCGGTGGCATATGCCCTGACCGCGCTGAGCCTGTGGCGCCTGCGGCGCATGGGCACTCCTTCAAGCCGCGACCTTGGCTTGGCGGCGCGGTCAGAAGGCTGAAAGGCCGAGGCGCCCTGCGCCGTCGACGCCGATCAGCCCGGCAGCTCGATCTTGACCTCGAGTACGTCGAGGTTGTCCTGCCGCTCCACATGCACCTTGATGTCGTCCGCCTTGATCGACACGTACTTGGAGATCACCGCGATCAACTCTCGCTGCAGCTGGGGAATGTAATCCGAGCCCCCGCGTCCCGAGTGCTCGTGCGCGAGGATGATCTGCAGCCGCTCCTTGGCGATGGCGGCGGTCTTCTTCTTTTCGCCGAGGAGGAAGGAGATGAACGACATTGCCCATCACCTCCCGCCGAACAGCCGCTTCAGGAAACCCTGCTTCGGCGCATCGATGAATCGCATGGGCCGGTCCTCGCCCAGGAAGCGCCCGACGAGGTCCTTGTAGGCCTCGGACACGTCGCTGTCCTTCAGATGGACCACCGGCAGGCCCTGGTTCGAAGCCTGCAAGACGTCCTCGGATTCAGGCACCACGCCGAGCAGCGGGATACGCAGGATCTCCTGGATGTCGGTCAGCGAAAGCATCTGCCCGTCCTGCACCCGGTGCGGGTTGTAGCGCGTGATCAGCAGATGCTCGCGGATCGCCTCCTTGCCGTCAATGGCGCGCTTGGTCTTGCTCGACAGCATGCCCAGGATGCGGTCGGAGTCGCGCACGGACGACACCTCGGGATTGGTGACAACGACAGCCTCGTCGGCGAAGTGCATCGCGAGCATCGCGCCGGTCTCGATGCCGGCCGGCGAGTCGCACACGATGTACTCGAAGCCCATGCCGTTGAGCTCATGCAGGACGCGCTCGACGCCCTCCTTGGTGAGAGCCTCCTTGTCGCGCGTCTGTGATGCAGGCAGCACGAAGAGGTTTTCGCACTGCTTGTCCTTGATCATGGCCTGACTGAGGTTGGCCTCCTTGTTGATCACGTTGATGAGGTCGTACACCACGCGACGCTCACACCCCATGATCAGGTCCAGGTTGCGCAGGCCGACGTCGAAGTCGATCACCGCAGTCTTGTAGCCTCGCAGCGCAAGGCCGGAGGCGAAGCTGGCGCTGGTGGTGGTCTTGCCCACTCCACCCTTGCCGGATGTCACCACTACGATTTTTGCCATCGGAAACAAAGCTCCTCTATTGGGTGGGAGTTGTCTTGATTGAGTCAGGGAATGTCAGGTCTTCACAGGTTCCATGACGAGCTTGTCGCCCGCCAGGCGGATCTGTGCGGCCTTGCCGGCCACCTCGGAGGGCAGCGCGGTGTCTGTGGTGCGATAGATGCCCGCGATAGCGATCAACTCGGGCTCCAGGCAGGTGGTGAAGATGCGCGCCTGCCCGTTGCCGCGGTTGCCCGCGATCGCCTTGCCCCGAAGTGGCGCGTAGACATGGATATGGCCATCGGCAATGACCTCGGCACCGAAGTTGACCGCGGCGAGCACGATCAGGTCGCCGCCGCGGGCATAAACCTGCTGGCCGGAGCGCAGCGGCTTGTCGACCACGATGGTCGTCGGTTGCACGACCGGCACTTCGCGCACCACCTCACGAACCACTTCCCGAACCTCGACCCGCGGCGCCGAAGGCGCGGAGGCCTCGGGCGCCTCCGACAACCCCGCGGCGAGCGCCGCCTCGAGCTGCCCCGGGGCCGCGCCCGAAATGGCCACGGGCTGCATCCGATGCCCGCGCAGCAGCCGCGCGAGCGCCTCGAAGTCCAGTTCCGCATCACGGGCGAGGCCCGCGATGTCGATGACGACGGGGTCGTGATTGAAGAAATTGGGGGTCTGCGAGAGCTGTTGCGACAGCTCCTCGGAGAGCGTGGAGAGGTCCGGAGTCTTGAGCACCAGCGAAGCCACAGGCAGGCTGGTCGCCTTCAATTCGAACACGGCAGAAGCACTGGCGACAGTGGAGGCCAAGACGATGCAGGGAATGGGGATGCGCGAAGACCCGGAGTTTACCGGGCCGGAAGACTACCGGGCGTATCAGACGTGCAATTGCGTTCCCATGGCCGGATCAAGGCGAAGTCATGCAGGCCCGGGCGCACCGGTGCACACTCCATTCCACTGCGATCCACATGGAGGCCATCATGTCGATTCCTTCCCGACTGTCGACCTATCTGGAGCAGCATGGAGTTCACTACGAGCTGTGCGCACACCCTCCGAGCCGCAGCAGCGCGGAGACGGCGCGCACCGCACACGTGTTGCCGCATCAGCTTGCCAAGTCAGTGTTGCTCGAAGATGACCAGGGATACGTACTCGCCGTCGTGCCTGCCGA
>DASTGE010000265.1:0-3782 GCA_035719405.1 Burkholderiaceae bacterium | reverse complement strand
GGAGTTGCGCGACCACCACCGCACCACGGTCGCGCTGAACTTCTGGGCCATGGCCTTGTTTGCGCGTCTCGCGATGCCGATCGTGCCGGACATCGCCCAACGCATCCTCGACCTGCTGGGGTTGGAGGGTCAGACGGGGATCGAGGGTGCGGGCGGCTTCATCGAGCATGGCCGGGCCTTGAGCCGCGCGCTCGTGCCGGCGCTTCCTGTGATTTCGGGCGACATCAAGGAAGTCGTGACATGCGTCGATTGAAAGTGGCCGTCGTCGGGCCGTTCAGCGGTCCGCGCTCGGCGTATGGCGCGCTGATCCGCGAGGCGCTTGCCGCGTCGGCCGGGCGACCGGGACTGCAGCTTCAGCTGTGGGACGACGCTGCCTTGCCTGCGGCGGCCAGACGCGTTGCCGGCGCGATCCGCAATGCAGGGGTCGATGCGGTGGTCGGGCACTTCAACAGCGACTGTGCCCACGCGGCGGGTGCGATCTATCGCAACGCGGGCATCCCGCTGCTGCTTCCAGCGTCCACCGCGATGGGCCTGGCCGATGGCCGCCACGTCTTCCGCCTTTGCGGCACCGAGGGGCAGCAGGCCGATGCGATGGTCCGTCTGTTGCGCACCGAGCTGGCGTCGTGGGCCCCCGCGGTCTGGTCCGACGGCTCGCCCTACGCGCGTCGGCTTCGGGCCCGGCTCGAATCGGCCTCGGGCGCGCCGCTGTTGTCGGTGGGAGCGGCAGGCGATACGGTCGACGAACGCGATCGTGCGATCGTCTATCTCGGATCGCACGTCGCCGTGATGCAACGCATGCGCGAGGAAGCACCGGACCACGCTGCCGCCCGGGTCTGCTGCGACGACTGCTGGATCGAGGAGTTCAGGCAGGCCGCTCATCAGGGCACCTTCATCTGTGCGCCGCATGCGGGCTACGGCGAGTTGCTGCAGGGCGCCTTGGCGATCATTGAGCGGGTCATGCTGACTCGGCAGGCTGAGTGGGCGGACTTCTTCGACGACGCCGGCGAGAGCCGCGAGGCGGGATTCCGCATCCAAAAGCTGGCTCGGGCCGGGCACGAGCCCGTCGTTGTCGAGCCGCTGCGTCCAACGCCCGCCCTCCAAGGGTGAGGATCCAGACTTCCCAACCCTCTTCAAGGAAAGATTGATGTTCGAAGGAAAGAAAGTCGTCGTCACGGGTGCTTCACGCGACTTCGGCGTCACGCTGTCGTGGAACTTCGCGCGGCACGGCGCGACGGTCTACGTCGTCTGCCGCAACCTCGCCGATGCACAGGCCACCTGCGCGCTCGTGGAGCGCCATGTGCCGCATGCCCGGCTTCGTCCCATGCAGTGCGACCTGACCCGTCCTCACGAGATCCGGACGATGGCCGCCGCGGTTCGTACCGACACGCAGGCCATCGACATCCTGATCAACAACGGCGCGATGTGGCTGCAGGCGGATGACTTCCTCGCCGCCTCTGACGACGACATCGCAGCCACGATCAACTCCGGGGCTGTCGGTCCCGTCCTGATGACAAAGCACCTGCTGCCCTTGCTGCGCGCCTCCGGTCGAGGCGACATTGTCAACATGGTCTCCAAGTGCGGTGAAAGCGGCTACGAAAGCTCGCCGGCGCACGAGGCCTTCTACGCGATGAAGCATGCGCACGCGGGCTTTGCCGAGATCCTGGGCAAGCGGCTGCGTCATAGTGGCATCCGCTGCATCACGCTATTCCCGCCGAAGTTCGACAACACCAGCCCCTTCGATCCCGCCTGGGAGGCCGTACCGCGCGGCGACCACATGCAACGCCTGAACGCGCGCAGCCTCGTCGAGACGATCAACTTTGCGCTGACGCAGCCGCGCAGCGCCTACATCAGCGAGATCCGGTTCGAGGACAACCGGATCCCTGACATGCCGAAGGAGTGAGGCCGTGAGCTTCGTGGTCGTCGACGCTTTGGACAGCGCGCGCGCCGTGGTGCAGCGTCTGCACGCCGCGGGCGAACCCGTGGTCGCGCTTTGGACCCCGGCCTGTCACGACAATGCCGCCCGCCAGGAACTGGCGGCATCTTGCCCGGGCCTCGTGCAACACGACTGGTCGCGGGCCGCCGAGCATGAGCTGCTGAACCGGCTCGGCGATCGTGTGGCGCTGGCCGACTCCTACCCTGGCCTGCGCTGGGTGACGCGATGGAACGACCGTGTCCTGGCTCGAAAGGGCCGGGATGCCGCGGTGGGCGCCGAGCGTTGGCTGGACAAGCTGGTCTTCGATCTGCTGCTGCGGCAGCGGCTGCCGCAACTCGCGCTCGGCGTCGAGCCGTTGCCGCGACGCGGGCCGCTGCCCGCCGGCCATCTGGTCCGCAAGCGTGTGTCGCGCGGCGATGGTTCGGCCTGCTGGCCCGAGGTGCTGGCCGAGCAGCCGGACTTCCAGCGCGAGTCGTACTGCTCGCATCCTTTCCAGCCTGGGCAGTCCTTCTTCTGCAATGGCGTTCACTTCGCCGACGGCATCGCAGTCACCGACACCTGGCGCTGCCTGGACAAGGCCTTTGGTGTGCGCCACTTGTTGTGCGGCGTGTCGCCGCTGCTGCCGGCGAGCGCGGACCATGCCCAAATTGTCGAGGCCGTCGCGCAAGCCGCCGATGCGCTGGCACTCCCACCCGGCCCTTTCCATGCCGAGGGCGTGCTGTGCGCCGGCGCAGGCATCCGACTGCTGAAGCTGCTGCCCAAGCTCGGCGGCTTTCCCCTGCCAGCGCTCTGCGCCCGCATGGGTTGCGCCGACCAGCCCACAGTCACCGCACAGGGGTGGCTGTCGAACTTCGCGGCCCGGCCCGTGCTTGCTCAACCGACCCGCTTCGCCTCCGACTTTTCCTTTCCGATCGGTCGGGATGGACGGGTCCAAGCCTTGAACGGCATCGAGCAACTGGAAGACATGCCCTCCTTTTCGCAGTACCTGCATCGCTGCAGGCCCGGCGACCTTGTGAGCGCGACGGTGGACGAACTGGCACGGCCGATCGTCATGCTGCTCGAGCACGACGACCCGATGCAGCTCGAACGCGATGTCGAGTCGTGCGTTCGCCGGCTCGAGCAGGGCATCTACGTCCTCGAATGAACCACCGGCCGGATCACAACCAAGGATCTCCCATGAGCCTTCTTCAGCGAGTCTTCGTCAGCATCCTCGGGTCGCAGCTGCTCACCCAGGCGCTGCTGTTCTACATCCCGGTCCACGTCTATCGAACCACCGGGCAGGCAGCGGACCTCGGCATCGTCTTCTTCCTGGAATGGCTGCCCGCGATCGCGATCTTTCCGTTCGCCGGGCGGTGGATCCGGCATCTGTCGCCGGTGTCGGTGCTGCGCGCCGTGGCTGCCGTGCGCGCGGTGCTGTTGCTCGGCATCGCAGCCGGCTCGCTTGTCCATCCGGTGCCGCCGGTCGTGATGTATGCAGGCCTGCTGGTGTTCTCGGTGACGATGTCGTTCTATCGGCTCGCGGCCGAGATGCTGTCGGCACGCCAGTTCACGCAAGGCGAGGCGGCTGCCGCACAGGCCAAGGTCCAGACCACCGACATCCTCGCCTTCGTCATCGGCCCTGCGCTCGGCGGTCTGTGCGTCGACCGGCTCGCGCTCGAGACCATGTTCGCGCTGAGCGCGCTCGCGTTCATCGGGCTGCATGCCTTTGTGAACGGGCTGCGCCCACCGATGCCCGACGGCGCGGAGCAGGCGCACGCCGAGGTCGGCTTCATGCAGACGCTGCGCTTCCTGTTCGGGCACCCGATGCTGCGCGCCCACATGATGCTCAACTTCTCGATCAACCTCGTCA
>DASTGE010000264.1:0-2555 GCA_035719405.1 Burkholderiaceae bacterium | reverse complement strand
CAGCAACACGCGTTCGACCGTGGACTGCAGTTCCGGATCGATGGTGGTTCGCAGCACAGGCTGCCGCGGCCGGCCGCGCTGTCGCGAGATTTGCCGCACCCGCTCCGCGGCGAGCGGCGCAAGCCATTGCCCTCGAATCGGCAACACTGCCACCCGCTCGATGCGTGCGTCATCGACCATCGCCTGGCTCCATCGCCCGAGTCGCACCATGCGATCGAGCACCTTGTCTCTCGCGGCGCGCGCTGCGTCCGGCGCCCTGTCGGGCCGCAGCCGGGACGGAGACTGCGGCAGTCCGGCAAGCAACGCCGCTTCGGCAACGCCAAGGTCGCGGGACGACTTGCCCAGGTAAGCGCGGCTGGCCATCTCCACGCCCTCCACAATGCCGCCCATCGGCGCATGGTCCAGGTACAGCATCAGGATCTCGCGTTTGGACAAACGCAATTCGAGCTGAAGTGCACGCAGCAGCTGCCGCAGCTTGGCCTTGAGCGTGCGTCGCTCGAGTGGCGCCGGTGGATCGAGCATGCGGGCGACCTGCATCGTGAGCGTCGAGCCGCCCGACACAACCCGGCCCTGGCGCAACCATTGCCATGATGCACGCCCGAGCGCAAAAGGATTGACGCCCGGATGCCAATAGAACCATCGGTCTTCGTACGCGAGCAGTGCGTCCAGGTAGAGGGGCGACACCTCCTCAGGCGTCACGCTGTGCCGCCATACGCCATCGGTGCCGGGCCAGGTGCGCAGCGGCGTCCCGTCTCGGGCGAGCACGACCGTACCGCGATCATCGGCAGGCACCGGCGGCGCAAAGGCCTGGTCCAGGGCGAGCAGCAGGAGCAGCAGCCCCGCCAGGACAATCTCAATGCGACGCCTCGTGCTCATTGAGGGCTGCATCAAAGCGAGGCCAGGCGCGTCAGGGAGGGCCGGGCCTCGGATCCTGGATCGTCACCGGCTCCGGAGTGTTTCCAATGCCACGCATCTCGGGCCGGTACATATCTTCCCCAAACGAAGGCGGCACCACGAAGCGGCCCGGACTCACGACACGCACCATGTAGAACACGGGGAGCCACTGCCCGTCGAGGCGGGCAGCCGCCACGTACCGGTCATCGCGGTATTCACGATGCTTGATGCGCTGGTCGGCCATGGCCACTGCCAGATTGACTCCGTCGATGCTGAACTCGCCCGCCTTCGGCCCCTGCGAGATGTTGAGGTTCTCGACCTCGAACCCGGCCGGGATGCGATCGACGATGAGCGCGTCCTCGATGCGAGTCTTCGCGCGGGCCCGCACGCGGACGATGAGCATGTCGCCCGCCTTGAGCGGGCGGCCTTTCCAGGCTTTTCCGTCGGGCTCGAACCAGTCGCGCTGAAGCTCGATCACCTCGTTGCGCACGCTCGGCATGCGGATCGGATAGCCCGCCGCCTCGACCTCGACGAACAGCGCATCCTTGTGCTCGTTCACAACACTCGCGCCACGACCCAGCATCGCCGGATCGAGCGAGCGCTGTTCGCTGCCACCGCGTGAGCCCAGCGCCTGCACGTCATCGCCTGACTTGAGCGACGCACGCCAGGCGCCCCCGCTTTCACCGCCTGCGGCACGGGCTGCGAGGAACAGCGCCATGCGTTCCTGGGTGGAGTAGTAGTTCCGTGTGCCGAGCCGGTTGGCGAGGTCGAACAACAGGTTCTCGCGACGGGAATGCGCGACCTGGTGACGCACCAGCAAGGCATAGCTCAAGGCAAGATCGCGCGCCGCGGAGCCGTAGTCGCCCAGCCATTCGGTCTCCCATGCGTAGCGGGAGCCATGGATGCCGTAATCCCGAGACATGGCGTCGTCGAGCGCGACCTTGGCGCGCGCCTCGTCGCCCATCAGCTTCAGCGCGAGCGCCAGATGCACCAGCGGAAGCGGCGAACGCGCGCGGTCACGCACGTGATCGTGCAGGTAGCGCAGCGTCGCCAGCGGCGCCTTCTGGTCGCGGGCCAGCATGTAGCCAACATGTGCCATTTCCGCAAAGCGCTGGTGGCTGTCGCGCAGCAGGACATAGTCGCGCGAATCGAATGTGGGCAGCGGTGCGCTGGCGGGCTTGGCGCGGGCGGACGCGGGAAGACTTGGGAAACGATTGGGTGCCTGCTGCAGTTGCTGCAACAGCCAGTCTTGAGCGGACTTGTACATCGTGTCGGGCACGCTGAAACCCTGGGCACGCGCATCCTGCAGGAAGCCCACCACATAAGCCGACAGCCACACTTCGTAAGCACCATCGCCCCAAAGCGTGAATCCGCCATTGCTCTTCTGCATGCCGGCCAGCCGCGCGATGGCGCCGTCCACGAAGCGCGCCCGCTCTTCACGCGTGCGAGGCTTGAGCCCGTAGTCGCGTGCGGCCGCCTCGTCGATGAACAGATGCGGATAAGCCGCGCTCGTCGTCTGTTCCAGGCAGCCGTAGGGATACTCCAGCAGCCCCCGCACGAGCCGGTTGACGTTCAGCGGCGGCTTGTTCGAGACGGTGACGGAGAGACTGGAAGAGCCCTTGAAATATCGATCCAGCAGAGAAGGTTCCAGCCTCTGGCTC
>DASTGE010000263.1:0-3124 GCA_035719405.1 Burkholderiaceae bacterium | reverse complement strand
GAAGCCGGCGGCGATCAGGCCGATGATGACGGATCTGGACAGGCCCAGCATCGATTGGATGCCGCTCAGGGTATAGGTGTGCATCCGATCGGCTGAAACCTCGCCTGTTGCCTGCTGGCCTTCTTGCCTGCCGTGTCTGTCACTTCCTTGCACGCGCCCGTGCAGGGACAGGCGCAGCCTCCGGCTCGGCAGTCTTGGCAGCCACAGCACGCTTGGCGCCCTTGCGTTCCCTGGGCGGCTCGGCAGCCACCGGCGCCAGCTCCGCGGGCATCGACGCCTTGCCTGCACCCTTGCGCGGCGCGAGGCTCGCGCGCAGGGCTTCCACCAGGTCGATCACCTGCGCGCCGGCCGGCTCCTGGCCTTCGGTCACGACGATCTGCTTGCCGGCGATCTTGTCGTCGATGGCGGCGAGGATGCGCTTCTTCTCCTCGTCCTCGTAAGCCTGGGGATCGTAGCCTTCCTCCGAGATCTGATCGATCAGTTGGAGCGCGAGCTGCAACTCCGGCTTGCTCACGTCGACGCGCTCGATGTCGATGTCCCTCATCGAGCGCACCTCGTCGGCATAAAGCAGCTGCTGCAGGATCAGGCCATCTTCGCCCGGGCGGACCTGCACCACGTACTGCTTGCCCTTCCACGCCCAGCGGGCCAGCGCGCAGCGCCCGCTCTCGCGCATGGCCTCCAGCAGCAGGCCGTAGGGCTTGGCGCCGCGCTTGTCGGGAGCGAGGTAGTAAGCCTTGTCATAGTAGATGGGATCGACCGCCGCCAAAGGAATGAAGGACACGATCTCGATCGTGTGGGAAGGCGGCTCCTCCAGCGCCTTCAGCTCCGCGGGGGTGAACATCACGTAGCGGTCTTTCTCGAACTCGTAGCCCTTGACCATGTCGGCGCGATCGACGGGCACGTTCTCGGCGATGCAAAGATATTGCTGCTTCACTCGCGAGCCGCATTTGTGCAGCAGGTTGAAGCCGATGCCGCCCGAGCTTTCAGTCGCGGAATAAACCTTGACGGGGATGGACACCAGGCCGAAACCGAGCGAGACGGAGGCAATCGAGCGTGCGGCCATCGAGGACACCTTGTGTGGGGGCACGAGGGAAACGAAGGTTACTGCGAAACGACGGCCGCTGCAGCCGGTTCGCTTCTTGGGATGGGCGGGATGCGTCGGTGGCCCTACAGTTCATACTGCCGCGCCAGCTTTATGCGGCAACCCAACCAAACCAAGACCAATTTCAACAATCGAAGAAAGGGACGATTGAAATGATCGATTCACGGATCGGCCGGCGCATCGCCAGCCTGGCCGTCCTGGGTTTGCTCGGACTCGGCTCTAGCGCCGTGTTTGCGGACTGCATCACCGTCCGCGGCGCATTTGACGAGACACTCACGAACGGCTGCGGCTCTGCGGTCGGCCTTTGCACAAGCATCCAGATGTACGGCAGCGTCAAGGGATCGGGCGTTTACTCCGCCACAAGCGTCACCACCACCCCCGACACCGCAACGACGGGAGTCGTTTTCATCAGCGGCACCTCCACCCTCAACGTCCGCATGGGCACCCGTACCGGGACGATCCAGGTCAAGAACGCCGCCGCCTTCCATGCAGTAGGCGATGGCGAGATTGCGGACACCATGGTCATCGCGGCCGGCCAGGGCGGATTTGCGGGCGCGACCGGCACGATCCGCGCTGTCGGCAATTTGACCGGGGGAGCAGGCTTCTCCACTTACGACGGGACAGTCTGCCTGCCGTAATCCGGCTGCTGCCCTGAACATCGGGCTCACCCGGCCGGGGCTTCGGCTGCTGTGAGCCCTTCCACCAGATGCACCGCGGGATGCGAGTCGCAATGGACGCGTCGACGATCAGCGAGCCGACGCCAGCGTTCGTCCGCTGCTCCTCGGCGTCGACGCCCTGCTGTGACACCAAGGCGCCTGGCTGCAATGGTTCAGGCGCTCGCCTTTCGGCGCCGCCGATCGACAGGCTTGCCGGGAGGAGGCGCGGGCGGAAAGGCATGAGGGCTGCGCTCGATGAGTTCCAGCAATGCGCGCACGCGCGCAGGGATCATCCTCCCGCTGGGCATCACGGCAGCGATGGGCATGGGCGTGGGGCGCAGCTGCGGCAGGAGTTCGACCACTTCGCCGCGGGCCAGGCTGTCGATCAGCATGTAGTGAGGGACCTGCCCGATGCCCATGCCAAGCACGACCGCGCGCACGATCGCATCGCCACCGTCGACGCTCACACGCGACGGCGGCATGACCTGCACGTTGCGCCCGCCCGACCGGAGGTGCCAGGGCCTGTCCTTGCCGGTGCTCGGCACACGAAACAGCACGCCGTTGTGCCGTGACAGCTGGGCAAGCGATGTTGGCGTGCCGGCGGTCTCGAGGTACGAAGGCGAGGCGAACAGCAGCAGATCCTGGCTCGCGAAGGGCTTGGCCACCAGCGTCGAATCGCGCAACGTGCCGGTGCGGATGGCGACGTCGATGCCCTCCTTGATCAGGTCGACGTAGGCATCGGAGAAGCGTGCGTCGATCGACAGCTGGGGATGCTCGCCGGCAAGCTGCGCCAGCAGCGGCAGCATGAGTTGGCGGCCGAAGGTGACCGGCATGTCGATGCGCAAGGTGCCCATGGGCTCGCGCCGCACGCCCGAGGCTTCCTCCTGAAGCAGCTCCAACTCGGCCAGCACGCGCTGGCAACGCCCGAACAGCCGGCGTCCGTCATCAGTGAGCGTGACCTGCCGCGTCGTGCGATGGAAGAGCCGCACACCGAGCTTGGCCTCCAGCCGCGACACGGCCTTGGCGAGAGTCGAGGGCGTGCAGCCGATCTCGCGGGATGCGGCCGCGAAATTCCCGCGCTTGGCGGTCTCGGCAAAGGCCAGGAGTGGCTGCAGCCCGTGCATGGATTGTGTCCCTTTTGTCCTCAATGAAGTGCCATTGCCGGATCTTCTCACGCCAGAGCCCGGGGCGAATACTTCGGCTCAACCCGCTCGATGCCGCCTGCTGCGGGCCGCCGATTGCAATGCGGCACCCCGCGTGCGAAAGCCCTCAGGGCCAGGAAGGCACGCCACTCAGCCTCGAAGGAACCCACCATGCAAACCGAATCGATGTTCGTCAAAAGCCAGGAAGTCGAACCCCTCCATGT
>DASTGE010000262.1:0-3799 GCA_035719405.1 Burkholderiaceae bacterium | reverse complement strand
GGCTTTGCGGTGGTGGCGGGCGAAGTGCGGTCGCTGGCCCAGCGCAGCGCGGAGGCAGCCAAGGAGATCAAGACGCTGATCGGCACGTCCGTCGACCGGGTCGAGGCGGGCTCGCGCCTGGTGAAGGATGCAGGCACGACGATGAGTGAGATCCTCGCGAGCGTGCAACGGGTGACAGACATCATCGGCGAGATCACCGCAGCATCGGCGGAGCAGTCGAGCGGCATCGGCCAGGTGAACACCGCCGTGACGCAGCTGGACCAGATGACGCAGCAGAACGCGGCGCTGGTGGAGCAGTCGGCCGCAGCCGCAGAAAGCCTGAAGGACCAGGCGCTTCGGCTGTCGGGAGTGGTGTCCCGGTTTAGATTGCGCCAGGGGATGCTCGCGGCGTGACCGACCGGTCAGATCGTCGCCATCACCCGCCGGATCTCTGCCCCTAGTTGCTCGACGCTCAACGGCTTGAGCAGGTGGCCGTCCATGCCGGCGCTCAGACAGTCGCTTTCCGAGGTGTCGGTGAAGCCGGCGGTGGCCGCGACGATGGGGAAGGGCGGGATGTTGCCAGCCTTCTGGAGCTGGCGCAGCGCGCGGGTCGCCTCCATGCCATCCATCTCTGGCATCTGCACATCCATCAGCACGAGGTCGGGAGGTTCGCGCCGACACGACTCGACCGCCTCGAGACCGTCGATGGCGGTATCCACGTCGAAGCCGAGGATCTGCAGCATTCCGGTGGCGACCAGCCGGTTCAGTGGATGGTCGTCGACCACCAGCGCACGCTTGCGCCGCTCCGCACCTCCAAGAGGGGCCGATCGGCTGTCAAGCGACATGACGCGCGAACTGGCGCCCAGGGACGCGCTGCGCGTGAGATCCCGCAGCTCCGAAGGGCTGAACGGCATCACCCGCACATCGATGTCGGTTTCGCTCAGGGGACGCGCCAGGGTGGGCGAGCCGAGGTGTGTTGCGAGCACGACCTGCGTCGAGGCTGGCATCAGCGCCCACAGCCAGCGCAAACGGGCGAGTGTGAGCGTTCGTCCCTCCTGCGCGACCAGCAGCGCCGGCTGTCGTGCGCCGGCAGGCAACGTCTCGAGTGCCCGGGCCGCGTCCTCCGTACTTTGGAAGCGCGCGGTAGTCCAGCCAAGGCGATGCAAACGACGCTCCATCGAGCTGAAGGCGATGGGAGTTTCGCTGACCAGCCACGCGGCGGCTCCCCGCGCATCCACCCGGGTCTCGTGCTCGGGGCTCACCTGGGCGGGAAGCGAAATACGCAAGGTGAAGAGTGATCCCTCGCCGGGCAGGCTGACGTAGAACATTTCCCCGCCCGTCGCGGGGCAGGTTCCGCGTGCGCTCGTCGCCTTGTCGATCGCGCCCGGCTCCGCTGCTGCAGTTCCCAGAATCGGCAACTGCAGCCTTTGAAGCACCTGCGCGACCTCCGCATTGCTCTCGGTGCGCCCGCTGCATGCGGCGCTGATGGTCAGTTCATACCTTCCTGATCCGGCCTGCGCAACGTCTGCCGTAAAGAAGACAAACCCTTCGTGCAACACATCGACCGCCGCGCAGAAGAGGCGGTGCAACCCGCGGCGCATGGCCTGCGCATCGAAATCGACGTGGACGACGGGGCCGCGATAGTCGAACAGGAAGAGCAAGCCCTTGGCTTGCGTCAGCGGTATTACTTGGCGAGCGCTTTGGGTAAAGAGGTCGCCAAAGTCAAAGTCCATTCTCGCTGCCAACAGAACCACCACCGCAAGTTTTGACAGGAAACATTCGCAAGCTTCGTGCCACGGGACTCCTACGTCCGGGGTCCTGTCTCAAAGTGGCTCGGTCCGCTCCTGCAGCCATGCCAGCGCATCTCCGCTCACAAGCGGCGCGATGCGTTCGCGCACCGTGGCGTGATAGTCATCGAGCCACTGGATCTCCTCGGTGTTCAGCAGCGAGCAGTCGATGCAGCGCGTGTCGACCGGGCAGAGCGTGAGAGTCTCGAACTCCAGGAACTCGCCGAAACGGATCCCCTCGGGTGTCTGAGCCGGGATGTTCAGCACCAGGTTCTCGATGCGTATGCCCCATTGCCCTGGCCTGTAGAGCCCAGGCTCGATCGAGGTGATCATCCCCGGCTCCATTGCCATGTTCGGTTCCGGTTGCGCCTTCGAGATGCTCTGCGGACCCTCATGCACGTTGAGGAAGTAGCCGACCCCATGACCCGTGCCGTGCCCGTAGTCCAGGCCTGTAGCCCATAAGGGAGCACGGGCGATCGCGTCGAGCATGGGCGAGGGCGTGCCGCGGGGAAAACGGGTGCGCGACAGGCCGATGGTGCCCTTGAGCACCCGCGTGTAGTCGCGCCGCTGCTCGTCGGTGAGCTTCCCGATCGGCCAGACGCGCGTGATGTCTGTCGTGCCGCCGAGGTATTGGGCGCCTGAGTCGATCAGCAGCAGGCCATCGCCTTCGATCACCGAGTGCGAATCCGGTGTTGCCCGGTAGTGCGGCATCGCGCCGTTGGCGTTGAAGCCGGCAATGGTGTTGAAGCTCAGGCCCACGAAGCCTGGACGTTTGGCGCGGGCCGCGCTCAGGCGCTCGTCGATGGTGATCTCCGTGATCCGCTCGCGTCCCAGCGCGTTCTCGAACCATGCGTAGAACTCGCACATCGCCGCACCGTCCTGGACCATCGCGTGGCGCACATGGGCCGCCTCCTCGGATGTCTTGCGGCTCTTGGCGAGCGTGCTCGGGTTGATGGCCTCGATGATCTTCACGCCCACCGGCACATGCTCACGCAGGCCATAGGTGACGCGGCGAGGGTCGACGAGCAGCACATGACCGGCGTCCAGGTGCGACAGCGCCGGTGGTGCATGCGTGTATTCCGCCAATGTGACGCCGTCCGCTTGCAGCTCCTGCCGCAGCGCCTCGGAGATCTTGCCAGGCGCCACGAACAGCGTGGCCTGGGTCATGTCGACCAGCGCGTGGGCGAGGAACACCGGGTTGTATTCGACGTCCGAGCCACGCAGGTTGAACAGCCAAGCGATGTCGTCGACCGTCGAAATGAAATGATGCGACGCGCCCTGACGGGCCATCGCCTCTCGCACGGTGACGAGCTTTTCGGCGCGGGCGACCGTCGCATGCGGGGGCCGGTGCGCGTAGACCGGCGCCATCGGCAGAGGCGGTCGGTCGGGCCAGATGTCGTCGAGCAGGTCGAGGTCGGTGCGCAGGGAAATGCCTGCATGATCCAGCCTGGATTGCAGCACCTGCTGCGCCGCCAGCCCCAGCACCTGTCCGTCGACCGCGAGCGTCTGCCCCGCCTGCATGTGCTGCACGATCCAGTCGACGTGATGCGGTTGCGTCGCCGTCGGAATCTTCACCAGTTCGATGCCGCTGCCGTCGAGTTCGTGCTCGGCCTGCACCCAGTAACGGCTGTCGGCGAAGACAGCGGCATCGGCAGTGGTCACGACCAGTGTGCCCATCGACCCGGTGAAGCCGGACAACCATTGCCGTCCCTGCCAGTGCTCGGGCAGATATTCGCTCAAATGCGGATCGCTCGAGGGCACCAGCACCGCGTCGACACCGCGTTGCCGCATCGCTTCCCGCAGACGTTCAAGACGGAGGCGGGCGGGCGAAAGGCGGGTGTCCATGACAGTGTGACTTCGGGGTGAATGCCGGTCCATTCTAGGTTTGCTGCTCGGCCGGCGGGGGCAACTCCGCCACGACACGCGCATGGCGTTCGAAAGTCCAGTAGGACCATGCCCAGTCGAACAGCACGATCAGGCGGTTTCGGAAGCCGATGAGAAAGTAGACGTGGGCGAACAGCCAGAACAGCCAC
>DASTGE010000261.1:0-6041 GCA_035719405.1 Burkholderiaceae bacterium | reverse complement strand
ATGCGGGTCAGGTCCTGCTCAGCCGCTCTGGCCCATCTGCAGCGTCTTCAGCAGCAGGCTCTTGGCGGTGTTCATCACCTCGACATTGTTTTGATAGGAGCGCGAGGCCGAGATCATGTTGACCATTTCCTCTACCGCATTGACGTTGCTGTAGGTGACATAGCCCTCGGCGTCGGCCTGGGGATGCTTGGGATCGTGCACACGCCGGCCAGGGCTCTGGTCCTCGACGACATTGCTCACGCGAACGCCTGCCGCGCCCAGCTCGCCCATCAGCTCGGTCTGGAACACGACCTGGCGCGCCTTGTAGGCCTGGCGGTCGGGGCCGGCGACGGTGTCTGCATTGGCGAGATTCGACGCCACCGCGTTGAGCCGCTGGCTCTGGGCGCTCACCGCGCTGCCTGCGACGCCGAAGATATTGAACAGACTCATGTCGCGTGATCTCCAATCAGCCCTTGATGGCGTCTTGCAGCGAGCGCACTTCGGCGTTGATGAAGCGCAGCGCCGCCTCGTACTTCACGGAGTTGTCGGCAAACGCCGCGCGCTCGCGGTCCATGTCGACCGTGTTGCGATCCAGGTTGGTCTGGCTGGGAGAGGCGTACAGCAAGCCGGGCTCGGAACGTGCTCCCCCTTGCGGTTGCAAATGGCCGGCTTGCGTTGCCGCCAATCGCGATGCCATCATGCCCCCGGTGGCCTCGCGCAGCGCCTGTGCGAAGTTCATTTCGCGCGCCACATAGCCGGGTGTATCTGCGTTGGCAATGTTGCTCGCGACCAGGCGCTGGCGTTCGGACCTCAACATCAGGGCCTGCGTCTGGAAGTGCAGCGTGTCGGTGAGGCGATCGGTCATCGAAAGACGGCCGCAATGGCCTTGAGGACGATGCAATGCATTCTCAGGACGAGGACAAATACGCGGCACGGGAAATAAGCTGAGGATCGGACCCCAATTCCACTCTAGCCAGATCCGCATTCTTGCCTAAAGTGGCGAGCGTGGAATACCGCCGCCCTGCCCTTTGTCTCGCGCTGCCCGCGCTATTGGCGCTCCCGTCTGTCGCTCATGCGGGAATGCCCGGCGAACTTCCCAGCGTGCTGGCCGAGGAGGTGCAGCAATTGGCGGGCGAAGCCACCCGGTCGGTGGCCGGCAACATGCAAGTGCGAATCGCAGTGGAGGTCGGCCAGCTCGATCCGCGACTGAAGCTCGCTGCCTGCGACCGCGTGCAGCCCTATTTGCCGACCGGCAGCAAGCCCTGGGGCAAGACCCGCATCGGGTTACGCTGCGCGGAGGGCAGCACGCGATGGAATGTCTTCCTGCCGGTGACGGTGCACGTGTTCGGGCGTTCGCTGGTGGCCGCCGGCCCGTTGCCCGCTGGTGCGGTGCTCGCCGAAAGCGACCTCCTTGAAGGCGAGGTCGACCTGGCAGCGGCACCGGGCGCGCCGGTCGGGCAAAAGTCGGGGGCGGTCGGCCGCACCCTGGCGCGCCCCCTCGCCCCCGGCGATGCCTTGCGCCAGACGGACCTCAGGGCGCGCCAGTGGTTTGCAGCCGGGGAGACAGTGCGCGTCGATGTCCAGGGAGGCGGCTACGCCGTGAGCACGGAGGGTCAGGCATTGAGCCCGGGCATCGAGGGCCAGCCCGTTCGCGTGCGCACTGGATCAGGGCGGATCGTGAGCGGGCAGGCGGTAGGCGAGCGGCGTGTGGAGCTGTCGTTCTAAAGGCGCCACGCTGCCGGTCAGGAGCGTGCGGGAAAAAAAGGCCTAAAGTTCCGTCCAGATCAGTCCGATACACCGCTCATGTTGACTCGGGCTGGATCATATTGGGTCCGGAGCCCGGCGGGAGCACACGATGAAGATCGGCCAATTTGAGAACAAGCCAAGCGTCGCGACGGTCGCCACCGAACGCAAGGGCACGGCCGGCGAGGGAGTGTCGCGGACGGACGGCGCAACATCTCCCGAGCCGAGCGCGAAAGTCGAGTTGTCGGCGGCTGCATCACAACTCGGCGCGGGCGCGGGCGCGGGCACACCTGATTTCGATGCCGAGAAGGTCGAACGGGTCAGCCAGGCGATTCGCGAGGGGCGCTTCCAGATCAATCCGGAGGCGATTGCCGACAAGCTGATCTCCAACGCGGCGGAACTGCTCGGGCGTGCATCGCACTAGCGTGTCCTGTCCCATGGGCGCGTGCACATGAAATCGCGCTGCCGGGATATGGGCGGCTTTCAGATCGGCGGCGGACCTGAGGGAAACGCAGCGATTTGTGCCTTGCCTTGACCGAAGCACATCGATTCAAATTTTGCGCGCACCCATGGGACAGGACACCAGCGCAACCCCGCCCGCCAGGACTCGAGCACCGCACACCGGGCTGATCCTTGCCTTCCTCCACCTCTTCGCAGGGCTCTCATGCTGACAACGCCGCCTGCCCAAACCATCGACAACCTCGGCACGGAACTGGAGGCTGCCCTGACGGCGGTCGAGCAGCGTCTGGGCATGCTCGGCGAGGCGCTGCGCGAGCGCGACTCGAACGCGATCGAGCAGCATGCCGGGGAACTGCACTCGCTGCTTGCCGATGCGGTGAACCGCTTTGCGCTGGCCGCCCGCTCCGGCGGCGTGCCGCCCAGTCTTCGACGGCGGCTGGCCAATGCGAGCGGCCAGGTGGCTGCGCACAGGGAGTCATTGGCGCGCGCGACCGCCGCGCTCGACCGGGCGATCGACGTCCTCATGCCTGACCCTTCGAGAGGGGGGATGTACTCTGCACAAGGCAATGCCGAGCGCGGCCATCAGGGCAACGCGATCCAGGCCTGAACACAAAGCCCTTCCTCCACCTTGAACTCACGCTCCCTTTGAGAGGGTAGCGCCACACCTTATGTTCGACGTCCTGATCTTGTTGTTGCCGGCCGTCCTGTTGGTCTCCATCGCTGCCATCTGGTTTTTGCTGAAGCGCGGTAAGCGACCGGAGTCGCACGGCGACGAGGGCACGACGGCCGCCCAGCGGCTTCGCGACATTGAAGATCGGGCCGCGGCCGAAGTGGCGCGGGTGCGTGCACGGCGAAAGACAACCGAGGAGACGGGCCGCCCGCTCGACGTATCGACATTTGGGAGCGCCGAGGAGGAGCAGGCGATGCCGGGGGCGGCGTCTGCGGCATCCGACGCCGAGGGCTTCGCTGCGGCATCCGACGCCGAGGGCTTCGCTGCGGCGAAGCGGGCTGCAGAGAAAGCGGCATTGGCGGAAGCCCAACGACTCGCCGATGAAGCCGAGCAAGCCCGTCGCGCTGTCGAAGAAGCCGCTCGCGCGCAGGCTCAACGGATAGCCGCTGCCGAGGAAGCGGAGCGGCTCGAAGCGCAGCGGCTCGAAGCGCAGCGGCTCGAAGCAGAGCGGCTCGAAGCAGAGCGGCTCGAAGCACAGCGGCTCGAAGCACAACGACTCGAAGCACAGCGACTCGAAGCACAGCGGCTCGAAGCACAACGGCTCGAAGCACAACGGCTCGAAGCACAACGACTCGAAGCGGAGGCGAAGCGACTCGAAGCAAAGCGGCTCAAAGCCGAGCGCCTCGAAGCACAGCGCATTGCCGCGGAGGAGGCGCGACTCGCGGCCGAATATCGTGCGGCAGAGGAGGAAGCGCAGCGAGAGTTCAAGCGACTGGCCGAGGAGAAGAAGGCGCGACTCGAAGCCGAGCAACGCGCCGCAGAAGAAGAAGCACGTCGAGAAATCGAGCGACTTGCGGCGCAGGAGAAAGCGCGCCAGGAGCAGGAACGACTCGCCGCGGAGAACGCAGCGACCGAGGCCGAGGCACGCCGGGAAGCAGACGCCCCCACGCCGCAGGCGGCCACTCATGACAACACGGCCGCAGAAGTGGTTGCACGCCCTGCGCCGCGCGAACAGGCAATCATCCTGATCGCAGACGACTCCAAGCTGGTGAGGGTGAAGACCGGCCGGCTTCTTCAACAGCATGGGTACCAGATCGTCAACGCGGAGGACGGGCTCGCGGGGGCTCAGCGTGTCGACGAGGACTTGCCGGATCTGATCATCACCGACGTCGACATGCCGGGACTCGATGGCTTCGAGCTCACCGCTCGCGTGCGCGGCAATCCCCGAACAGCTCACATCCCGGTGATCATGATCACTGCGGCTGACGAGCGGCATCGGGCGCATGCCGAGCGCGTGGGCGTCAGCGCCGTCCTCGGAAAGCCGTATGCCGACGAGCAACTGCTCGCGCACATCGAAGCAATGCTGCTCGAGGCGGTGGGAACGACGGCCTGACAGGGCACCAGGACAAGCGTCGCAAGGCAGGACGAATCAAGGCAACGCCGAAGACGGCGGGAACGGCCCTTGCTCGCGAAGGCTGACCATGCCCTTCGCTCAAACCTATTCACCACAAGAGCCGGCCCGCACCGAGATCGACGCGATGCGCGGTCCGATGGTGCTGGAGTTCGGCGCCTCATGGTGCGGCATCTGCGCTGCGGCGCAGCCTCTGATCCAGACGGCGCTGGCCGATCATCCCCAACTGCCGCACATGAAGATCGCCGATGGTCCCGGGCGTCCGCTCGGGCGCTCGTTCAAGGTCAAGTTGTGGCCGACGCTGATCTTCATGAACGACGGGCAGGAGGTTGCCCGCGTTGTGAGACCACGAACGGTGGACGCGATCAAGGATGCCATCGCGTGTACGGGTTGAGGCGGCACAGCAACGGGAAGCGCTGAAGGCTTCCCGCGCGCGTCTTCGGTCGTCGCGGTGAATCACTCACCGCGTTCGCAGCGGGCAGTGTCGCCGAGCACCGGGCATGCCCTCCAGGAACGCCGGAGGGCGCCGGCTTTGCGCTACCACTCGCGCAGTTTGACGCGCAGTCGCGCAATGGACTGGCTGTGCAGCTGGCACACGCGCGACTCCGTCACGCCGAGCACGGCTGCGATCTCCTTCAGGTTCATGTCCTGCTCGTAGTACATGCTCATCACGTACTGCTCCCGCTCCGGCAGGTTCTTGATCGCCTCCACGAGTGCCTCGCGCATGCGCCGATCCTGGAGCAACCCGAGCGGATTGGCCTCCTCGTCGGGCGGGACGTGCCGGTCGAGGTAGTCGTCGTCGCCATCGTCGCCGGCCATGTCCTCCAGGTACACGAGCTGTGTGCCGCGGACCTTTCCCAGCAGTTCCTGGTACTCGGTCAGGCTCATGCCCATCTCCTTGGCGATCTCGCTTTCCTGAGGCGCGCGGCCCAGCCTTTGCTCGAGCTTGTGCACGGCAGCCTCGATCGAACGCTGCTGACGCCGGTTGCCGCGGCTCATCCAGTCACTGCCGCGCAGTTCGTCGAGCATCGCGCCCCGAATCCGCTGCGTCGCGAAAGTCTCGAACTGCACACCTTGCGCGGCGTCGAATCGGCTCAGTGCATCGCTCAGACCCATCATTCCGACCTGGATGAGGTCGTCGACCTCGACGTTGGCAGGCAGCTTGGCGATCATCTGATGGGCCAGGCGCCGCACGAGAGGGCTGTATTGCTTGAGCATTGATGCGACATCGAGACGGCCTTTGGCTGTGTACATGGCAAGCCCCTCCCTCTTTCAGCTCCGGACGATTGTTTGAATGCCAGGGCCATTAAGCCCGGCCTGGGCGAACTCGGACAGTCGCTGTTGATGCTCTGCGGCATCGGACCTCGGCTCGTCATCGTCGATGCGCATCAACGCCTGCGCGATGCGTCTTACTGCCGGATCCGGCAACTCGCCGATGTCGCGTGCGGGATCGATGGCGGCCCAGTCGTGCAGCACCGCCCCGATGAAGTAGTCGGCGCAGCTGGCCATCTGCTCGGCGATGCGCCCGCGGCGCGGCGATGCAGGATCGGCGGCCAGCAGCAGGTCGAAGCTCATCAGCCCGTTGCGCGCAGCCAGCAGCTTGAGGGATCCGTAGGCGTGAGTGACGCTCGTGGGGTGATCCGCGGCCAGCAGCACGGGCCTGATCGCGCGCAAGGCGAAGATGCGGCTCAGCTCCGCTGCCGGCGCGTGAACGACGATGGCCTCGGCCTGCGGTGCGGCATCAGCCGCAGCCTGAAGCAACCCTGCGCTGCTGCCGCG
>DASTGE010000260.1:0-5862 GCA_035719405.1 Burkholderiaceae bacterium | reverse complement strand
AAGGCCGCAAAGATGGTCCGCAGCCGATTCATCGTGCCGATGGTGATAACGATCGCGGAACTCGCGCACCGGCGCGAAGCCGTAGTGGCACATCACGGCGAGCATGGGGCGCCAGCTGGTGCGCTCCAGCCAGGACTCCCGATCGATTTCGGCGAATCCGGGCTGGCCGTCGGGTCGCAGCTGCGACACCATCCACGTCAACAGCCATTTCGCTGCGAGCACCGCCGCCTGCGGCCCGTGCAGCACGTCTCCGGCGCAATCGAACACCGGCTGCAGAACGTGCCGCACGAACCAGCGCGTGGCCCGCGGGCGGCGTCGCAGCAGCTCGTCGAGGGTACCGGCCTTGTGGGCCGCGAGAGCCTGACCGAGCACCGCTTCGGCCATTCGCAGGTAAGCCTGCGAATCAGGGAGAGCAGAGACCATGCTTGAAGCCCCATCGTCTTGCGATCGTCTGCCCGGCTCGACCGGAGCGGGCGCCATCGCATGCCTGTCCAGCGGGTCCGGTGACGATTAGTGTATCGGTGGGCCTGTCCACGCGTGGCGCGGAAACATGCCCTTGCACAACCAGCGCACGAGGAGCGATGCAATGCCCAGCCCGACCTGCGTCCTGCCGACCCCAAGACCGGACCGCGCACGCGCGGTGTCACGCTCGCCGTCTACGCGCCTTTCGGCACAGACCCGGTGCTCAGCGCCTACCCCGACGGCAGCTCGACCACGCTGGTCCAGCACCCCCTGATGCAGAACCTGTTGAAGGTGGCCGAGAGCGGCGTACGAGTCAGCGCGCTCATCGACCGCGTCGACGAAGACACTGCGCTGGTCGACATTCCGCCTGGTGCGCCGGAGAGACTCAAATGGCAATCACGATGCAAGGTGCCTGGACACTGCGCGTCACGGGCAGGACGGGTGCGTTCCCGCAGCGTTTTGTCGTGTCGGGCGCGACGACCGGCAGCGGGATATAGGACGGCGCCGCAGACAGCGCGGTATTCGTCGACGGCGACCAGTGGTCAATCACGCTGCAGCAGAGAAGCCCGCACCAGTCATGGCTGGATTCGGCAACCTGGATCGATCTTCCCCACGTCGCTGCCGGAATGCTTTGCTTCGAAGTCCATGCCGGCCGAGCCGGTGAAGGCGATGGGGACGCCCTTGTCCTGAGCTGCTCGCTGCCGGCAAGCGAATCCGACCATATCCTATACGGCACCGTCAGCACCTATGCCGGCCCCTGCATGTTCAACCCGGGCCGGACCGACTACCTCGTCCTTGATCCCCCGCCTCGGCTGCGCACGCTTTGCAGGCGCTTCCCCGAACTGTGCCGCGTTGTCGACAAGCTCTATCCCGGTCGCCGTTCCGTTCCGCCCGGGATGCGTCAATCCGAATTGGACATCACGCCCATCGTGCTCCCCAACGGCCTGCCATCGACCGCCGACGGTCTGGTGTTTCGGTCACGCCTCGCGCGCGCCCATGCACCTGCCCCAAGGCGACGCCGCTGCCCGGTCGATCACTTCACCCGCGCTACTGAATCGAATAGAGGCAGACGCTGTGGAGGCTCTGGCGACGGTGGTGAGCCGCTCGTCGTTCCCGGCCAGCATCATGCAGGTCGGCTCGTCCCACCTTACTGGCGACGACATGGACACGCTCTTCGCGGTTCGCGACCTCGGCGTCCGGCTCGGCTGCGAGGTCGATCCCGCCCCTGGACTGCTGCTGCGCTTCCAGCAGTACGAACGTGGTGTGAGCGAGATCCTCGGCGGACCCTATACCGGCCGAGGCCGGCGCAGAGAGATCGCGCTGGCCGCCGTCGACGACCGGGGCCGATACATCATCCGCTTTGGGCGCACGAGCGACCCACATCAGTCGGCCGAGGATCGCGCGCGCCCGGATGTGATCGTGCAGGTACTCGGCGTCGATCGTCGCGCCACCTTTGAAAGCGCGCCTTACGCCCGCGTCGCCAACCTGCAGCGCATCGACCTGTGCGTTCCGCGCGGCGGCGCGAGCGAGCGAGCCGCCGCCGCGTTGCGAATCCGGCGTCACGCAACCGGCGGCGGAGTGCCACTGAGAACTTGTTTCGGCTCCTGCCTGGCGGCCCTGGCCCCTATTCGTGGGGCCGCCCCGCGTTCCCGGGGATCACGCCTGTGCGAACCATGAAAAAAATCACGGCATGAGAACCCAGGACCATTACAAATGGGACGGTGAGCGTCGCGGTAAAGACGCAGCGCCCTCCACACCACTGCCCGCAGCCATTCGCTTGTCCGGCTTTGCACGTGACACGGACCGCATCCGCAAGTCATTGTCAAAATCCCCGCCGGCATCGCAATGGAACGGTTTCATATTCAAAGTCTTGCTGCCCGCACTCGGCTTCCTTGCAGCAAGCGCAATCACGATGCGAGTCCTGATGGTGTTGCTGCATTAAGCGCCGATTACCGCGCATCGGGCCTGCCGCCCCTCGTTGCGCGAACAGCGTTTCAGCGGAAGGCGGAGGAAGACGACGAGTCGCGCGCCCGGTTTTCGAATTTTCCGGCGTCGGGCCGCATGCGCGCATCCGCACGAACGCGCCAGCCACGATGCCAATGAGCCGCATCAATGGTCTCGGCTTCCTTGGGATCGAGCATGTCGATCATCAGCCGCACCACGCTGCGCGGGGTGTAGAAGTCGCCGGCCTTCTTGTTCGTTGTGGTTGCCGAGCGGAAGCTTTGAGAAGTGCTCGATCAGGTCCTTCAGCAGTGCGTCGGACAGGCGCTCCTTGTTGGACCACTGAGCATCGCCGAACACGCCGTACAGCGTGTCAGGGTTGGCCTTCTCGATCTCACGCATCGCCCGCCGCAGCGCCGCGCCCACGTTCGTAGCCTTGGTGCGCACGTCGTTCCAGTGGCAGTCCTCGGGGATCTGGAACCGGTGCGACTCGGGAAACCACGCCAACTGTTCGTCGCCAGTCTCGTCGACGATCTCCTGGTACTCGTCGCCCCAGACTTCGCAGATGCGCTTGAAGAACAACAGCGGGAAGATGTATGTCTTGAAGTCGGCCGCATCTACGCCCCCCCAGGTCATGGCAGTTAGCGGAACGTGTCACTTTCCCTGACAGCTTCCTAGCACCTACCTGGCACAGATCTCACTTTCTCTGTCACCCGACAACCTCACACGTCAATATTCGCCGCCCTCAACGCATTCGTCTCAATGAAATCCCGCCGCGGCTCGACCTCGTCTCCCATCAGCATCGTGAACACGCGATCCGCCTCGATCGCGTCCTCGATCTGCACTTTCAGCAGCCGCCGCACGGTGGGGTCCATCGTCGTTTCCCACAGCTGCCCCGGGTTCATCTCACCCAGGCCCTTGTAGCGCTGGCGGCCTACGCTGTTCTCGGCGAGGCTCATCAGCCATTGCATGGCAGCGCGGAAATCGGAGACCTTCTGCTCCTTCTGCTTTTCGCCCTCGCCCTTCTTGATGATCGCGTCGGCGCCAAGCAGGCCCTTGAACGTCTTGCCTGCCGTGGACAGCACCTCATAGTCCGCACCATGCACGAAGTCGGCACTGATCACGCTGGTCTTCACGTTGCCGTGGTGCCTGCGGCTGATGCGCAAGATCTGTTTGTCCACACGCACATCGAGATCGTGTGTGACCTCGGCATCATGAAGCGTGGCCTTCATCGCCATCGCCGAAGCTGCAGCCTGCTCAGCCGTGTCGAGGTTGATCTCCAAGCCGGAGGCGAGCACCCGCAACGCCTCTGCGTCCATCCAGTTTGACAGCCGCTCAATCACGTTCTCGGCAAGCACATAATGCCGCGCGAGCTGCTCGAAGGCTTCTCCGTTGAGCACGCTGTCGTTGAGGCCGGTGTGCAGCTCAGCATCCGCCAGGGCCACCTTGAGCATGAATGCGTCGAGCTCGTGCGCGTCCTTGAGGTACTGCTCGTGCTTTCCCTGCTTGACCTTGTACAACGGCGGTTGCGCGATGTAGATGTGGCCCCGCTCGACGAGATCAGGCATCTGCCGGTAGAAGAACGTCAGCAGCAGCGTGCGGATGTGTGCCCCGTCGACGTCGGCGTCGGTCATGATGATGATCCGGTGGTACCGCAGCTTGTCCGCGTTGAAGTCCTCCGGACCGATGCCGGTGCCAAGCGCCGTGATCAACGTGACGATCTCGTTGCTCGACAACAGCTTCTCGTAACGGGCCTTCTCGACATTGAGGATCTTCCCGCGCAAGGGCAGGATCGCCTGGAACTTGCGATCGCGGCCCTGCTTCGCGGAGCCGCCGGCAGAATCACCCTCGACGATGTAGATCTCGCACAGAGCCGGATCCTTCTCCTGACAGTCGGCCAGCTTGCCCGGCAGGCCCAGGCCATCGAGCACGCCTTTGCGTCGCGTCATCTCGCGCGCCTTGCGCGCTGCCTCGCGCGCGCGCGCCGCCTCCACGATCTTGCCGCAGATGATCTTCGCGTCGTTGGGGTTCTCCAGCAGCCAGTCGGTGAGCGTCTTGCTGACGATGTCCTCGACCGGTCCGCGTACCTCGCTCGACACGAGCTTGTCCTTGGTCTGGCTGGAGAACTTCGGCTCAGGCACCTTCACGCTCACCACGCACGCCAAGCCCTCCCGCATGTCGTCACCCGAAACTTCGACCTTGGCCTTCTTGGCCAGTTCGTTGTCCTCGATGTATTTGTTGATCACCCGCGTCATCGCTGCGCGCAGTCCGGTAAGGTGCGAGCCGCCGTCACGCTGGGGGATGTTGTTGGTGAAGCACAGGACGCTCTCGTTGTAGCCGTCGTTCCACTGCATCGCGACTTCGGCGCCAATCATCGTCCCCTGATCCGACGCCTTCTCGCCGATGGCGTGGAACACATTCGGATGCAGCACCCGCTTGCCCTGGTTGATGAAGTCGACGAAGCCCTTGACGCCACCGGCAAAGGCGAAGTTGTCCTCCTTCGCATTGCGCTCGTCGACAAGCTTGATCTTGACGCCGTTGTTGAGAAACGAAAGCTCGCGCAGCCTCTTGGCCAGCACGTCGTAATGGAAGTCGACGTTGGAAAAGATCCCCTCGTCGGGCAGGAAATGGACCTCGGTGCCGCGCTTCTCGGTTTCGCCGGTCACCTTCATCGGGCTGACCTCCACCCCGTCGCGCACTTCGATGATGCGCTCCTGTGGCACCCCGCGCTTGAACTCGAGGTAGTGGACCTTGCCCTCTCGCTTGACGGTCAGCCGCAGCCATTTCGAAAGCGCGTTGACACATGAGACCCCGACGCCATGCAAGCCCCCGGAAACCTTGTAGCTGTTCTGGTTGAACTTGCCTCCCGCATGCAGTTCGGTCAGCGCGATCTCCGCGGCCGAACGCTTGGGCTCGTGCTTGTCGTCCATCTTGACGCCGGTGGGAATGCCGCGCCCGTTGTCGATCACCGAGATGGAGTTGTCGGTGTGGATGGTGACGACGATGTCGTCGCAATGACCGGCCAGAGCTTCGTCGATGGAGTTGTCGACCACCTCGAAGACCAGGTGATGAAGCCCTGTGCCATCTGACGTGTCGCCGATGTACATCCCCGGTCGCTTGCGCACCGCCTCCAGGCCTTCGAGGATCTGGATGCTGGCCTCACCATAGCCGGAATCGGCGACGGGCATCGGGACGGGCGCGGAAGCGGGGGCGTTCGGCGGAGGGATCTCTTGGGTCATCGTGATCTTCTTCAAAGCACGCAAGCGGGCTCATGGCCCGCTCGCTACAAAAGGGCTGCCAGTGGGCGACCGGGTTATATCCGCATCGGCATCACGACGTACTTGAAGCCGGCCTGCTCGGGCACGGTGATGAGCGCGCTCGAATTCGTGTCCTGCAACTCGACCTTCACCATCTCCTGGCTCATGTTGGCCAGCGCGTCCATCAGGTAGGTCACATTGA
>DASTGE010000259.1:0-5670 GCA_035719405.1 Burkholderiaceae bacterium | reverse complement strand
GCGCGCACGACATGCTCC
This sequence comes from Burkholderiaceae bacterium, assembly GCA_035719405.1. Lineage (GTDB taxonomy): Bacteria > Pseudomonadota > Gammaproteobacteria > Burkholderiales > Burkholderiaceae_C > CAMLIZ01. The sequence continues at coordinate 5,652 of DASTGE010000259.1, read as the reverse complement.
TGGCCCACCATCTGCTCAAAGCTTCGTGGCCGGTACTTCCGTGCGAGGACGACATAGCTCATCGGGGCATTTTACGGGCCGGTCCATGACGAGGTCGGTCGCCGTTCGTGCGAGCGGCGGTAGCCGATAATGCGCGCCCATGAATCGCACTTCCAGCGACGCCGGACAGACGCTGAGCTACGGCCAGGCGGGTGTTGACTACGGCTTGATCGACCCCCTCAAGGTGACCGCGCAGCGCGCGGCAGCGGCCACGGCCGACCATTTGGCGTCACACGGTTTCCGCGAAGTGGGGGCATCGCGTGGCGAGTCCGCGTACGTCGTCGACGTCGGACCGTTCTACCTCGCATCGATTGTGGAATGTCTGGGCTCGAAGGCCCTGGTGGCCGACGAGATGCACCGCCTCACGGGGGCCACTTGGTACGCCTCCATCGCGCAGGACACGATCGCGATGGCCGTCAACGACCTCATCACCGTCGGCGCGACGCCCCTCGTGGTGCAGGCTTACTGGGCAGCGGGCGGCTCGGCATGGTTCGCGGACTCGCAGCGCGCGCAGGCGTTGGTCGACGGATGGAAGCGCGCCTGCGAAGTGTGCACGGTCGCATGGGGCGGTGGAGAGACGCCTGCCCTCGCGGGCATCGTTGAAGAGGGTCGCATCGATCTCGCGGCCGCTTGCACAGGCATCGTCAGCCCGAAGGAGCGTCTGTCATTAGGCGACAGGCTCGGGCCCGGTGACAGTATCGTGCTCCTCGCGTCCAGCGGCATCCATGCAAACGGTCTGAGCCTGGCACGCAAGCTTGTCGAGCGGCTGCCGCAGGGCTACCTCACCCGGCTGGCGGACGGCACGAGCTATGGCGAGGCGGTGCTCGCGCCTACGGTGCTTTATTCGCCGGTCACCGAGGCCCTGCATCACGCCGGCATCACGCCGCACTACTGCGCCAACATCACAGGGCACGGCTGGCGCAAGCTGCTGCGCCACCCGGGCCGCTTCACCTACCGCATCCACACATTGCCCCCCGTGCCGCCGGTTCTGCGGTTCATCCAGGAGCATGCAAACCAGGATGCGCGCGAGGCCTACAGCACCTTCAACATGGGTGCCGGCTTTGCGCTTTTCGTCGACACGCAGGACGCTCAACGCACGGTCGAAGCCGCCCGCGCCAAGGGCGTCGAGGCATGGGTGGCAGGTCAGGTCGAGGCCGGCGAAAAGCGCCTCCTGATCGAGCCGCTGGGTATTTCGTTCGGCGACGAAGACCTTCAGCTGCGATAGTTGGCGAGGTCGTTGCACTCGCAAACCCCTTTGGCGGGGGACCGTACCAAGGGTCGCCTACAATGCTCGGCGACGGGCCTCCTCGCATGGAAGCGCGGCCAACCGGGTCAGGTCGGGAACGAAGCAGCCCTAACCGTTGTGACCAGTGCCGAGGGTAAGGCTCGTCACCCTTCCCTCACCCCGCCTGCCTGAACGCCATCACCGCCTGATTGCGCAGTGTGCGCAGCAGCGAAAGTTCCTTCTCACCCAATTCGATTCCTCCGCGCTGCGCCTTGTCGGCGTAGATCAGCGCGATCGGTGAACCTTTCACCATCAGCGGCAGCAGCAGGAATGCGGGTGCATTCACCTGCTCCCGATACCAAGGCGGCAGGCGAGCCGCAATGGCCGCCGCGCCGGAATCGGAAATCACCGTGTCGACGCCCTTCAGACATACCGCCGAGAAGAGGTCGACCTGCTCCTGCAACGGCCTGCGCAAGGGGACGCGGAAGCTCTTGCACATCATCTCCACCGCCTCGCCGAGGCCGAAGCGACCCGTCAAACTGTCGGTCTTCGGGTCGCGCAGGCAGAACACGATTCGCCTGAAGCAAAGCGCGCGGAACATGGTCTCGAGGATCATGCGAAGCACCTCGTTGAGCTTGAAGCTCTCGGCGACCATGTGATTGGTGACATCCTGGATGCCTGCTGCGAGCAACTCCGCCACCTTCTCCTGCGGTGGCGCCAGCACGATGGTCTTGTCCGCTCCGACATGCACGTCGACGTCGCCCTGCACATTGGTGACGATGGTCGCCTGCAGCTGATGCGCCGCGAGGCTGTCTTCAGCTGCGACGGTTTCTGCCTCTATCGCGACGTTGCCTGATGCAAGCAGACGGCGCGCGCGCGAGCCGGGAGCAACGCTCAGGTTCATTCCCTGTGCGAGCTGGGTCAGCCTGTTGCGTGCCTGCTCCGCCGCGGTCTGCAGGTCCTTCTCGCCGATGCCCAGCACCTTGCCATAACGCTGCGCCACGTCCCCGATGCGCGAGGCCGCCCGTCCCGGCTCCGATTGGAGCAGCGCATCAGTGACCGCATTGGCCGCCGCGCCCAGCCAGCGCATTCGCTCGGGACCTCGCTCAGCGACCTTGGACGGAGGATCACCTGTGGGCACGCGCATGGTCTTCTGCAGCGGCTCCGGCAGGCCCCACGACTTCGCGACCCCGATCGCCAGCTCCTCGAAGCTCAGGCCCAGCACCTGCGTTGACGCCTTCTCCTCCGACATGGCCGGCGCCGTTGACTTGCCCGATGACCACGTCAGTTCGCGCACACGGGCAGCCTCCTCCGGGAAGTAGAACTCAGTGAGCAGGCGACCCAGATTCTGGAACATGGCCCCGATGAAGGCCTCCTCGCCGTCGCGCCCAACCGCGCTCAACTCAGCGGCCACCGATCCCGCCATCAACGCCCGGAGAAATTCGTCCTTCAGATGGTTCGCGTGCTCCTTGTCGTGCATGTGCTCGAGCAGCACGAGCGACAACGCCATGTTGCGGATGCCCGCAAAGCCGACGAGGGCGACCGCTCGCGACACGGTACTGATTCCGCCCCCGGCCGCATGGCTGAAGTAAGCGCTGTTGACCATGCGCAGCAGCTTGTTGGTCAACGCGACATCCTTCAGGATCTCGTTGGAAAGGCTGTTGAGCGACTCCTTCTCGGAGTTGGCGACGCGCTGAATGCGAGCGATCGAATCGGACAATGCGGGGAAGTCGCTCTTGTGCTTCATTCGCCGGAGCAGGAACTCCAGCGTGCCCGAGCCGGCGGGGGTCGCCACCGCGGCGGCGCCGTCGGGTCGCACCTCGGCCGCCGGTTCCATCCAACGCGTAAGCGCTTGATGCATGTCGGCCGCGCTGGCATAGCGCCGAGCCGCGTCGCGCGCCACGGCCCGGAGCACGATGCCTCGGAGCCCGTCATCCGCACGCGAACCGATGCTGTCGGGCAGCACAATGTCCTCTTCCTGCACGCGACGGATGGCACGGTACGGATCGCGCTCGCGCAGCAACCTCTCGCCCGCAAGCAGCTCGCCCAGCATCATCCCCGCGGCAAAAATATCCATCGAGGGCGACGGCGCGCTCCCGCGCGCGGCCTCGGGTGACATGTACCCGGGCGTGCCGACGATACTGCCATCCCCCACGTCGTTGGTACGTGCGGCAATGCCGAAGTCCATCACCCGCGCCCGCCCGTCGTCGTCGACAAGGATGTTCGACGGCTTCAGGTCTCGGTGCACGATGCCCATGCCATGCGCGGTGCGCAACGCATCCAGCACGCCGAGCATCAGCGTCACTGCCTCTCGTGCAGGCATCGGGCCCTGAGCCTTCAGCCGCTCGGAAAGCGTCCCGCCCCTCACGTACTCGAAGACCAGGTAAGGCCGGCCCTGATGCTCGTCGGCCTCGAACAGCGGGACGATGTGCGGATGAGTCAATCGGCTGACGGCACGTGCTTCGTGCAGCCATTGGTGAACGGCAAGCGTTCCGGCCGAAGCCGCGAGCAGCTTGACTGCCACCTCACGCTCCAGCCTCGGATCGAACGCGAGCCAGACGGTCGCCTGAGCACCCTTGCCCAATTCCCGCCTGAGCTCGAACCGCCCCACGCTGGCTGCGGGTCTCGACGAAGTCGCCCGCGCGGCGACTGTCATGCGAGATCTCCGGTGGTCGTCTCACGCGCGCCCGCCGACGCATCCCCAGAGGGGGCCAAGGGCACGGGCTCATCGAACCGCTCGGGCTCGTGCATCGCGCCCTTCAGCGCGTCCTGCAGGACGCGCAGCGTGACGCCGAGTGTCCGTGCATAGCGCTGTACCACACGCTGAAGGGCCGTGGCGGCCTGCTGCGCCGGCAGCGACAGCGCATCGACCACTTCATTCGCACAGCTGCTCACAGCACGCAGCACCGCCTCGTCGTCGTCCGCAGATCGCACGGGCGTGTTCGTCGGAAGCCGGCGGATCATCTGCAGCACGGCTTCGTCCATGCCCCAATGTCGAGCCACCGCCGCACCCAGTATGTCCGCGTCCACACCCATCACGGCAAAGGCGGCGTTTTCCTCCGTCATGCCCGGCTCGTCGGGCTCGCCGGCCTTGGCCGCGGGCGCCGGAAGCATCAGGCGGCGGATCTGGGCCGCCTCGTCCGGGAAGTGGTATTGCAGGGTCAGCCGCCCGAGGTTCTGCAGCAGCGTGACGAGATACACGACTTCCGCGTCATAGCCTGCCGGACGCAGGATCTGCGCCACCCGGCCTGCCCGCTTCACCCGCTCGATCAACCGCTCCAGATCCCCGGCGCCCTGTTCGTCGAGCAGCCCGGGCCAGGGCCGCAGCGCCTGTGACACACGCAGCACGCCATCCAGCCCGATCATCGCGATCGCGCGACGGACCGTGAGCACCGGCCCGTTGCCGGACACCTGGGTGCCTCGCACCGACGCCGTGTTGACCGCCCGCAGCAGCTCGAACGCCAACGCGAGGTCGCGCAGGACGATCTCGGCCAGCTCGTTCGTGCGCTCCCGCTCCATGCGCAACAGCTGCGCCGCGCGCACCGTGCCGCCGGGCATGGCGGGCAGCAGGCCGACCGCTCGAACGCGGTCCAGCAACAATCCGAGCGGCCCGCCGCCCGCAGCGCTGTCGGCCTCCATCCACCCCGACAGGGCGCGCGCAAGCGTGCGGGCATTGCGATAGCGTTGGCGCTCCTGCCGATCGGTGCTGCGATTGACGATGGCCCGCAGCGGCTCGGCGAGCGGCCGAGCCAAGCCCCAGGGCAGCCGGACGAACTCCTGTCCCCATGGCGGCAGGCGCACGATCACCTGGCCCACGTCCGTCTCGCCCAAAGCGGGTTGTCCGGCCACCAGGTGGTGCATCATGAGGCCTGCGGCGAGCACGTCGCGCTGCGCCGCATCGCGCTGCGCCTTGAGCTCAGAGGGATTGACGGACATGCTGCGGCCGGCACCCTTGGCATCCTCGCTCGGCGGCGCCAGTTCCTCCGGCGCCACTTCGAACCCGATCAGTCGAAGCCCACCCTGCTCGCCCACGAGCATCATGTGCAACTGCAGGTCGCGATGGGCGACGCCAGCCTCGTGCGCGAACGCCAGTCCGTCGAGCGCCTGCATCATCCATCGTGCGACGTCGAGCGCCGGCAGGCCTTGCGGGGTCAGCCGCTCGGCCAGCGTCTGAAACCGGGCCCCTTCATAGGCAACGAAGGGCCATCGCTCCTCCGCGCCCACCTCCACCGCGTCAGCCAGGTGCGGATGTTTCAAGCGTGCAGACTTGCGCACGCGATTCATCCACTGTTCCTGCGCCTTTGCGTCTTCCGGCTGGGTGCGCGGCAGCACCAGGATCCACTCCTGCCGCGACCGCTGATCGTTCACACGCCACACCATGCTGCGCG
>DASTGE010000258.1:0-5036 GCA_035719405.1 Burkholderiaceae bacterium | reverse complement strand
GTGACGTCGATCTGCCAGACGCGCACGCGCGCCCTCAAGACGACAAAGAGTTGGCGATCTGGAAAGCGGCCGTGGCGGAGGGATGGGCTGAAGGAAGAGAACAGGCGGACTCCATTCTCACCGCAAATTTCAATCGTCTCGTGCGCGACTACACCGGCATGATGACCTACTCGGTCCTTCTGCAGAACAGCATCATCACAGCCACCCGTGTTGCTGAGACCCAGCAGACTGTCACAGGTGATCAACGTCAAATCGTTCTCGGAGATACGCACCGCCGCGTGACTGCCAAAGCGGGATTCCAGACGGACCCTCAAAAGTGGCAGCCCACTGTGCGCAGTACGCCGGCTACCAGCCTCGCTGCACCACGATGAGCGGCATTGACTTCGAGCCCTTTGAGTTCAAGGGCGATCTCGACCCCGATACATTCAAGCGCTTCGTCGTCTACGCGGCCGAGCGCGGAGTGTCGGACATCCTCGTGCAAGGCGGCGATCACGTGTGGGTGGAGCTGCATGGCCGCCAGCGCAAGGCGAGTCTTCAAACGGTAAAGCAGGGGCACCTCAGTGCTTTGATCAGCGCCGTGTGGGGTGCGGACGTCGAAGGGGCGATTCGATCCGGGAAGGGTGCCGATCGGCCACTGGAGCTTTCAGGTGAGGCGCTGAACATCGCGCGAGGCAAGCGCCTGCGAGCGCGTTGCAACTTTGTCCAAGCACGCGTCGCGCAGCTCGACGCGGCATTCTCGATCACCATGCGCTTGATCCCGGCAGAGCTGCCGGACATTGGCCGCATGGACATCGAGTCGGAGCTGTTCCAGTCCCTTTATCCGGCGAAAGGACTTGTCCTGGTTTGTGGGCCCACCGGATCGGGGAAGACGACGCTCCAGGCTGCGGTCTACGCACATGCCGGTGTGGAAATGCCAGATCGAAAGGTCATCACCTACGAGGACCCGGTGGAGTTCGTACTGGGTGGCGCCCAATGGCGAGGCCCTCAGCCCGCCCAGTCGCAAATTGGACGCGACATTGAAAATTTTGCTCAAGGGCTGCGCAACGCAATGCGGAGAAAGCCAAGCATCATCGGGATCGGGGAGGCCCGCGACCTGGAGACTGTCGACGCGGCGATCGAGGCTGGACTGACCGGGCACCTGTGCTATGTGACCTCTCATACCGACTCCGTCGCCGAAACCATCAATCGTCTGATTCAGGTCTACCCCCCAGCACAGCAGTCCGCCATCGCGAGTCGTTTGATCGGCTCTCTCTGCGTCATCGTCGTCCAGCGACTACTAAAGACGAAGGATGGCAAGCGCAAAGCGATCCGTGAGTTCGTGGTGTTCGATCGCGACCTTCGGAATCGCCTGCAGGACCATCCGTTCGAGCGCTGGCCGAAGATGCTGCGCGAGCAGCTCGAAGGCGAGCGCTCGACCCTTGACGACAAGGCATGGACGCTCCTGGAGGACGGGCAGATCGATGCACAAGAGTTCATCGAACTGGCCGGCCACAAGGCATACGTTCAGCGTTCACAGCGGGTGAGGAGAGCTGCGTGACGATCTCAATCTGGCGTTCCGCATCGAAGACGCCCACGCTGTTCGGAATTCCCTGCACAGCGTTTCTGCCCATCTTTGGCTGGGGCTTTCACATGGCGTGGTGGACCTTCTTTGCTGCCGTAGCGTCCATTGCGATGTTCGGCGTACTGGCACGCTTCGGCATCACCTTCACTGTGCTGTATCGAAAGCTGATGGGACTACTGCGAGGCCGCAGAATCTACGCTAGGCCATGGTGGTACCGCAATCGCTTCCAAGACCGCGTCTAGCAAGTCGTTTCAGTCGTTCACAGTAGGAGACCTATGAAAGCACTTGATTGCGTCCATGTCATTCGAATACGTCGCGCGACGTGCCGAACAGGCATTCATCTTCGGGCTAGCAGTCGTAGTCGCGATTACGGCGGCCCGTGTCGTGGTGCAGGGTGGGTCTCCCGTAGAAGGCGGCCTACGCGTTCTCTACGAGTCGGCGGAGTCGTCAGCGTGGATCGGCACCACAGCCGCTTTTCTCCGCCAGCTGGGGTTGGGGAGTAAAGCGAGATCGGCTGCATGATGACCTTGCTTTTTGTCGCCGCCGCGTTTGCGCTCGGTGTGCTCGTGGGAGCCGCCTTCTTCATATGGCGCCGGGAGCGGATCGCACAAGCCTGCCCGTGGGAAACGCCGGGAACCCCGTATGTTGCCGCGCTGCGCCTTCATGGTGCTCGCGCAGCTTACGATCAGGCCGACCAGGCCAAACAGCTTCCGCAGGCAGACAACTTGTCCCCCGTTGGCGCGCTCGAACGGCACCAAGTGACAAATGGCATCGCCCTTTTCGAGGACGGCCAGCTTGTGCTTCCTGATGGTTCTCGCGTGGCCTACTGTAAGGCCCTGCGTATCACCATCGACAGCCTACGGGCAGGCTATGCAGCACTACACGAGGCTTCGGAGCTGCTGACCGAATACGCTGAAACGCTGTCGCTCGACCAGCTTCGTTCGCACCGCATTCACAGCATGCGTGCGATCAACGGATTGGGCGCCATGTACCCCTTGCAGCACGCGATCGTCCAGGTCGCACATGCACTCGGAGCTGATCCAGACGATGCCACAGTGGGCGCCGGTGGCGCCGCGCTTTGGCTGCGAGTACAGCAGCTTCGTGCACGAGACTATGAAGAGTACCTTGCCCGTGGGAGGGCTTGCGCATGATGCTCATGGCCAAGGCCCAGTCTTCTGCTTGGACGCCGGTGCTGGTCGAGCCAGCTTTGCTCGAAACCTATTGGAGGCACGGCAACTACTGGCCCACGTATGGTTGGCCTCCAGTGTGCCGTTGGTTCGACCGTTTCGATGGATCTCGACCCGGCATGTTCAACCTTGGCGTCGCCTACTTCTCCACGAATCGGGAGCAGCAACAGGCCGTCTTCTTCAACAATGGCCGGCATCGCGCTCGCTGGTTGCTCGAGAGCAAGGCTCGTGAGGTGGTTGTGGCATTGGCGAACGAGAACATTAATGCGGCAGTCGAAGTCGGGCTCGTCATTCGAGTGCTTCAGCAGAGAGAGGTGTTCGACCTGGGGTTCGAACTGGATGCCGGTGCAATGTTGCATCGTGCCGAACCGGGTCATACATGCGCGTGGTGCGACTTTCCAGTGCCCGGTAACCCGACGGGACATCCTGTTGGTGCCTAAAGTCGGTTTGCTGCTCCATTGCTCCCCGGACCCCCAGCTCTACTTGCTGATTGTCTCTGCGGAGCTGAAGCGGTCACCGCCAGATCGAGCTCCAAAAGTCGGAGCCGCCGGTTGTTGTCGAGGAGGCGGGCGGCGTGATCGCAGCTGGCATGGTGGAGGTCGAATGCACCGAGACACCCGGAGTGGCGATCGCGGACGGTCCACCATATGTTGGAACATTGCGCATTGCCGCGTTGATCGCGAGGCCAACGTTGCCGACAGCTTGATGAACTTGCTCGCTGGCAATGCGGCAGATCTCGTTCTTGATCTGGTTGAAGATTTCATCCAGGGAGGGAAATGTAGGAATGGTGATCACGCCTGTGACACCTCCCACGCACCGCCCAAGGATGTCGGACGCAGACCGGTCCTGCTGCTCCGTGGCGTCAGCGGCTTGCGTGTCCGTGGTGTAGCCGCGCACGCTGCCGGCCGTTGCCGCCGCCTCGCTGCGACACGGCGCTGCGTAAGCGCCGAGCGACAGAAGCGCGGCTGTCAAGGCCGCAGCCGCAACCCGAGACGACCGGACGAAGGCACGCCCGCTCATGCCGCGGCCCTCGCGCGCGTGCTATGCCGCGACCTTGTGCTGGGAACGTCGCCGGCCGAGCCCTCCTGAACAAGCGCCCCCGGCGATGCTGCCTTTGGGAGAGGCGTCTCCATCGGAGGTGGGCGCTTGTTTGCCGCGTCACGGGGCTTGCGCGCTTCGAGAAAGCCGAGGCTTCTGTGCAACTCCGGATCGGTCGCACCCGTCACCCGCGCCTTGACGATGTCCCTGCCGATGTTGAAAAGCACCTCGTCGAAGTGCACCACTTTGCCGTCCGACCGGCGATTCACGGCGTTTCCAAAGCCAATCTCCTTCCAGCGCGGATTGGCAGGGTCTCCCGTGCGCTCCGACACCTTCAAGAAGTTGGAGCGCAGCTCGCCCGTCTCGCCATCGGGCTTGCGCTTGTTGATGTGGACGATGACGTGGTGCTTTTCACCTCCGGCCGTAATGAAGCCCTGCAGGTAGGGGCCTTTGCCTTTGAAGAGGAGCGCAGTCGTTTGGAACTCGTCACCAACCTTGGTGACGCCGCGAAGCACGACCGGGGGATCGTCGGTCTCTTCCTTCGGATTTGCCATGTTCACCTCCTTGAGGTTCTCGTCGGTCGCTGTGAGGGATTCAACGTACGCCTCGGCGTCGGCGGGGGGATCACAGCGACGTCCCCCCTTGTCGAACCAGTACACCTGCTCGCCAGGTGGCTTCAAGCCCAGCTTGGCCAGCTCGGCGTCACGCTCCGTTTGACTGCGCGACCAGTACGTGATCGCAGTGTGCTGCGTCGACCACCAATCCACTGCCCTAATCGGTGATAGGTCAGAGGCCATGACTGGTGCAGCCGCCGGTGCCGATGTTGCGGGGCGGTCCTCAGGCTGCGCTTGCTCGCTCTCGCTGTGCGGTTGCTCAGACACGGCCGTCGCTCTCGCGGCCGTGCCCGTCGGAGGTGTGGGGTTCGAACCAGTGGTGACTGACGCTTCCAGGAGCTTTCGTCTCGCCGCGTCTTGTTCCGGATTCTTCAGCTGCACGTCAATGTTGTGCTTGACCAGAAGCTTCAGAGCGCGCTGCTTGAATGCCTCCGTACCGGTCAGCTCGATCCTCCCCCCCCACTTTTCCTTTGCCAGCAGGATCGCCGCCAGGATTGCCTCATCTTCCTCGTTGCCGGCGTCGTGCATGAGGATTTGTTGCCCGTGGTCGGTGAACGCCCGTTTTCCGTTTACCAGGTACAAAACACTGCCGTCCCGCTGCGCCTCGTACGTCATGCTTTCGAGAAGCTTGGAGAT
>DASTGE010000257.1:0-2475 GCA_035719405.1 Burkholderiaceae bacterium | reverse complement strand
CAGCCAGAACAGCCACGCAAAGTAGCCCGACCACTTCAGCTCGCCCAGCCCGGGCACTTCCAGCTGCACGACCGCGGCCTTTCGCCCGATGGTTGCGAGCGAGCCGTAGTCGATGTAGCGAAAAGCACGCGCAGGTACGCCACGCACGCGGCGCAGCAGGTTTCGCGCCGCCAGACGTCCCATCTGCTTGGCCGCCGGGCTCACTCCCGGTACCGGCTTGGGTTCGCCGCGGCCGTGGCTCTTCGCTGCCGCAAGGTCGCCGATCACGCTGATCTCGGGATGTCCCGGCAGCGTGAGGTCCGGACCGACGTAAACCCGGCCCGCGCGGTCGAGCTGGGCACCGGCTGTCTCCGCGAGTGACCGGCCGAGCGGCGACGCCGCGACTCCTGCCGCCCAGAGTACCGTGCGGGCTTCGAGGCGCATGGGACCCGCGTCCTGCCGGGATTGATCGATGTATGTCACGCCGTGGTGGTCGATTCCGGTCACCCGGCAGGCAGTCATCACCTCGACCCCCAGCTTTTCGAGCTGTCGCCTGGCACTGTCCGAAAGCCGCTGATGGAAGGTGCCCAGCACCCTGTCCGACCCTTCGACGAGCACGATGCGCGCCGTTCGCGAGTCGATGCGGCGGAACTCGTCTGGCAGCGTATGTCGCGCGATCTCGACCAGAGCGCCCGCCAGCTCGACGCCCGTAGGGCCCGCGCCGATGACGACGAAGTTGAGCCATCCTTGCTGCTCGGCGGTGGCGCCGCAGCGTTCGGCCATCTCGAATGCCTCGATGATGCGCGCGCGGATCTCGAAGGCGTCGGCCAGGGTCTTGAGTCCGGGCGCGAACCGCTGCCATTCGTCATGACCGAAGTAGCTGTGCGTCGCTCCCGCCGCAACGATGAGATGGTCGTAGGAAATCGAGCTGCCGTCGTCCAAACGCAATTGACGCGCCTGCGCGTCGATGTGGCGCACTTCGGCGCGCAGTACCGTCAGATTGCCGCGCTTCATCTCCCTGCGGAGGATGTGGCGGATCGGCCCGGAAACCGCCGGAGCGCTCACGTTGGCCGTGGCGACCTGGTACAGCAGCGGCTGGAAAAGATGGTGGTTGGTGCGATCGACGAGGGTGATATCGACCGCGGCCGACGAGAGGGTGCGCACGGCCTCGAGGCCGCCGAAGCCGCAGCCGATGAGCACCACACGGGGACGGACATCAGGGTTTTTACTCATGAGGCGGCATCTTGCACTGTTTCGCCGACGGGCGCTTGAAGCCGCCTTCTCACAAGCTGGATATGACTGCGCAGGGCATACAGTTCGTCGGCATATGACAAGGGAACGGTGATGCTCGCCACACGCGCTTCGATGTCGTCCAGCCGTTCCATCAGCTTTTCAGTCGGCTGCTCTCGACGCGCCGCTTCGAGCGCGCGCAGCTGCCCGTACCACCTGAACACACGTGAGCGGATGCGGAACTCCACCAGCGGCGGCACCACGCGCGACAGCGGGATCAGCACGGCCACCAGCGACAGCAGCACCACCCACATCCGGTCGACGAGATTCGCGACCCAGAACGGCAGATAGCGCTGCATCAGCGGCTCGCCGTGTGTGTAGACGCGGGCCGCCTCGCGGTGCAGCGGCCGTTCGTTGTCGTGCGCGTTCGGAAAATCACCCTTGCGCTGAAACCAGCCGGCCTCGCTGTGAATCTCCTGTGCGGCCTGCACGAACAGCTGCACAAGCGCCGGATGCAGTGTCTCGCGTACGACCAGCGTCGCTGTGGGGGCGACAAGCCTCACGTCCTGTGGCGGCAGGTCGCGCGCCAGGTCGACCACCCCTCGCGGCAGCAGAACCGGCGTGAGAAACGGGAACCGTCGGCCGTAGGCCTCGGCTTGCGCGAAATCGAACAGTTTGATGCCCGGCGTCTGAAGCAGCATCTGCACCATCAGCGATTCAGGGGCAGAGGCGAGCACCAGCGCATCGATCCGGCCTTCGAGCAGCTCGACGACCGCGGGAGTCTGGGGCTGCGCGAGAAGGGTGACACTCGCGGGCGGAACGCGGTTGGCCTCGATCAGCCGGCGCATCAGATTCGTGACACCGCTGCCCGGCGCACCGATGTTCACCCGCCATCCGGGCAGTTGCACGAGGCTGCCGAGCGTGTCGGAACCTAGCAGGCGGCGCGCCGAGTCCTCGCGATAGAACAGCCAGACGGGTTCGTAGAACATGCTGCCGAGCGACCGCAAGCCTTCATCGGCCTTGCCATCATCGGCGCGATGATCTTCGCCGGCGCCGCCTTGCACGAAGGCAATGTCCACCGCGCCTTCGTGCAGCAGCTTGAGGTTCTCGGCCGCTCCCTGTGTCGGTCGCAGCTCGACGGTAATGTCATGACGTGCGAGCCAGGCGGCATAGCGCCTGCCAAACTCGGCGTAGGCGCCCTGACCGACGCCGGTGGCCATCAGCACATGGCGTGGTGGCTGCGGGTCGAGCAGCACGTACGCGACG
>DASTGE010000256.1:0-13706 GCA_035719405.1 Burkholderiaceae bacterium | reverse complement strand
GGCCGTTTGTGGATTTGTGATCAGCGGGTGGCGGCGTCGACTGCAGCGTGCCGTGAGCGGCGTGCAGGCATGGGCACGCTCATGGACAGCACGGCCGCGAGGACGCACAGGCCGGCTGCGAGTTCCTGCCAGCCGACGGGCTCGCCGAGCACGATCGCGGCGATGACCATGGCCGACAACGGTGCCCAGGACATGTGTACGCCCGCCGCGACGGCGGAGATCTTCGACAGCCCGAGGTAGAAGAGGCTGAAGCCGACCACGGTCACGACAACGCCGTAGTACGCGAGCAGCCACCAGACCGAGGCTGGCACGGCCGCGAAGTCAACCTGCATCGCGTCGTGCATCGCGGCCGGGGCGAAGAGGACGACGCCGATGAGGATGATCCATGTCGTCATCGACATGGGCGACTGCGTCCCGCCCGACAGCTTTCCGATCACGGAGAACAGCGCCTCGCAGGCGACCGCGCCCAAGACGAGCAACAGTCCGGTCAACGAGGTTGTCACTTCTGCGCTGCCCGTACCGGAGCGCAACTCCAGGAGCACGGCTCCCGCCACCGACAAACCAATGCCGATGAGGGCGCGGGGTGTGAGCGACTCGCGCAAGACGAGGACAGACAGCAGCGCGTTCACCGCGGGCAACATCCCCAGCGTGATGCCTGCGGCGAGCGCGCTCGTGCGTTGCAGGCCGTACAGCAGGCAGACCGAGAAGAGGAACACCCCGAACAGCGACTGCACTCCGAGCAGCACCCATTCGCGCCGTGTCGGTATGCGCAGGCCCCCGCGCATGAGCAGGCACAAGGGCAACATGCAGGCTGCGGCAATCACGAAGCGGATGAACGAGGTCAGGAACACCGGCAGGTGACTGCTGACGATCTTTCCCACGACGACCGAACTTCCGACCGTGACCATCGCGAGGGCGACCTGCAAATGGCCCGTAAGTGCGAAAGCCTGGAGCGTGGTGCCGTGAGCGACGGTGTCGGCCTTGGCGTGCAATGAGCGGTGCCCGTGGCGGGTTCCCGCTGATACGCCGTTCTGCTTTGAGAGGTTGTCCATGGGCAGTATCTTTGGCCGCAGCCGGTGCCCGGGCAACTGTCAATCTCTGCAGACCGACCGGCACGGCGACCATCGTGCCCTGCAGGCCGCCCGGCCTTGCCTGGTTGTGCGGCCCCGCCGTGTCAACCGCAGAAACGCGAGACGGCCTCCGTATTGCGGCTCGCCGGTAGACAATGAACCTGCTTCAACGTCGCGATCGCCCGCCGCTTCACTCGATGCGTTGCGAGACGATCTGCTGCACCACCGGATCCTCGATCTTGCGTTGCGCGCTGATCGCGTAGAACTGCTCCGACAACTCCGGCGATTCGCCGAGCAGCTCCAGCTCACCTCCACGCCCGGGTTCGTGGCCCGACCATGCGGCAGCAGCGAACGCGCCCATGCCCCGTGCAGCAAAGGTCGCCATCAAACCGCTGTCCGCAAACTCGCCCGCCACGCGCGGCCGAATGCCTTTCTGCTCGAGCCACTGATCGATGCGCCCGCGCAGCGCCATGTCCTGGGTCGGCAGAAGCAGCGGAAGCTGACCGAGGCAACCTGGGAAGCCGATGCTCGTGGTCGCTCGCAACGAGGGCGCCGCGTACCAGCGGATCGAGGCGGCGCCCAGCGGGTTGTTGAACACGCGCAGGTTCGGGTTGGGCGGCGCAGGCCGGTCTGCGAGCACGACGTCCAGCCGGTGCAAGGCAAGCGCGGCAAGCATGTCGTCGAAGCTGTACTCCCATGCTTGAAGCCGCACACCCTCCAGGCGCGCCACGGGCGCCAGCAGGCGCTGCACCGCCGACTTCGGCAATCCGTCGGTAATGCCGACGGCGAAGCGCCGCGACGCGGACAGGGCCGCCTGTCGCACCGAAGCCGCCAACTCCGCGCCCAGCTGGAAAATCGTCTCGGCATGGCGGAACGCCTCGCGGCCCGCATCGGTCAGTTCCACGCGTCGTCCCGACGACTTCAGCAGCGCGAATCCGAGTTCGCGCTCCAGCTCATGCACCTGCGCGCTCACCGTCTGCACCGCCATGCCCAGGCGCTCGGCCGCCTTCGCGATGCCACCCTCCTTCACCACCACCCAGAAGTAGTGCAGGTGCCGATAATTGAAGGGTAGGCTCATTGGCAGACGGACTCCCGAGAAACCGAACTATAGCTACTGTAAGTTCGTCTTCTTCTGTCGCGCAATCCCGGATAGATTGCGGCACGCGCATCTGAAGCGCTGCAATCCAAAGCAAGGAGCATCATGAACTCTGGCCCGTGGACCTCGACCCTGCCCCGCGCACTTCCCGGGGCCCCCACCGTCGCCGTTGCAGAACGCAATCGCGTCCTGCGCAACACCTACTGGCTGCTCGCGCTGTCGATGCTGCCGACCGTGCTCGGCGCCTGGATCGGACTGCGCACCGGCATCGCCAGCGCGTTGTCGCCGGGCATCGGACTCGTCGTGTTCCTCGCCGGCGCGTTCGGCTTCATCTTTGCCATCGAAAAGACAAAGAACTCCGCGGCCGGAGTGCCGGTGCTGTTGGCGTTCACGTTCTTCATGGGTGTGATGCTGTCCAGGCTGCTCGGCGCCGTCCTCGGCCTGGCCAATGGCGCCAATCTGGTGATGCTCGCCTTTGCCGGCACCGGCGCCATCTTCTTCGGCATGGCCGCGCTGTCCTCGATGATCAAGCGTGACTTGAGCGGCCTCGGGAAGTGGCTGTTCGCCGGCGCGGTGCTGTTGATGGTGGCAGGCATCGCGAATGCGTTCCTTCAATCCGGCGCGCTGATGATTGCCTTGGCGACCATGGCCGTGGGCATCTTCTCGGCGTTCATCCTGCATGACCTGAAGCGCGTGCGCGACGGCCTCGAGACGAACTACATTACTGCCACGCTCGGCGTCTACCTGAGCGTCTACAACGTGTTGCAGTCGCTGCTCGCGATCTTCGGCATCGCCGGCGGGCAAAGCGAGTGAAGGAGAGGCCCGGCATCATGCACGACGTGATCCGCACCGATGAGTCATCCGCCCGGGCGCTGGCGCTGATCGTCGCAGCCAACGGCCGTGTCGACGAGCGCAAGCTGGCCGCCCTCGACCGGCTCGACGCGTTCCGTCGCCTCGGCGTTTCGCGTGAGCGCTTCGTCGAGATGGCGCGCACCTGCCTGAGCGAAATCGGCCCGCAGTGGTGCAAGAACGGATGGCTTCATCCCGTCCATGCGCAATACATCGACGCGCTGCTCCACGAGGTTCGATCTCCTCGTGAGCGCTTGCTGGTCTGCCGCTTTGCCGCGGCGGTGATGGTGGCCGATGGGCGCATCACGACCGATGAACGCATCATCTTCACACGCGCGCTCGGTCGCTGGGGCATCACACAAACCATGGTGTCGCACGCCATCATGAAAGACTCTGTGCACTGATGCCTGTGTAGAGCCGCGCCGGGCGGACGGCTTGCGAGGGGGCGGTGCTGCAATGAGACCATGACAACATCACCGCCCGCACCAGAGCCATGACCACCTTCCGACCCAAGTACATCACCTTCGACTGCTACGGCACGCTGACGCGCTTCCGCATGGGCGACATGGCGCGCACGATGTTCGCCGAGCGAATCCCTGCTGACCGTATCGAGCAGTTCGTCGCCGACTTCAGCGCCTACCGCCTCGACGAAGTGCTGGGCGACTGGAAGCCGTACGAAACGGTGCTGAAGAACGCGCTGCGACGCACCTGCCGCAAGTGGAAGTTGCAGTACCTCGACGCCGAAGCGCAGCAGTACTACGACGCGGTGCCCACCTGGGGCCCGCACGACGACGTCCCGGCCGGGCTGGCGGAAGTCGCCAAGGAAATCCCGCTGGTGATCCTGTCGAATGCGTCGGACGAACAGATCATGAGCAACGTGGCGATGCTCGGCGCGCCCTTCCATCGTGTCTATACGGCCGAGCAGGCACAGGCGTACAAGCCGCGTCTGAAGGCCTTCGAGTACATGCTGGACTCGCTCGGCTGCAATCCCGAGGACGTGCTGCACGTCTCGTCGAGCCTGCGCTACGACCTGATGTCGGCCGACGACCTGGGCATCGTCAACAAGGCGTTCGTCAACCGCGGCCACGGGCCCGGCAACCCGGCGTATCGTTACGTCGAGATCCGGGATATCGGCGGGCTCCCCGCCATCGTCGGCCTCTGATCCAAAGCGCGCTCTCGACTACGAGCTTTCGCACGCGGTGCGCGGTGCCGTGCGCTGCCGTCGCCGCCTGACTCTCATTGCAAGGAGCTGCTCGATGACACCTATCTTCCGCGTCGCCGCGATCCCTGGCGACGGCATTGGCAAGGAAGTGATGCCCGAAGGCCTGCGCGTGCTGAACGCCGCCGTCGAACGCTTCGGCTTCGCGCTCGACATACGCCACATCGACTGGGCCAGTTGCGACTGGTATGCGCAGCACGGCCAGATGATGCCCGACGACTGGAAGCAACAGCTCGCAGGCATTGACGCCATCTACTTCGGCGCGGTCGGCTGGCCCGCATCCGTGCCCGACAACGTCTCGCTCTGGGGCTCGCTGCTGAAGTTCCGGCGCGAGTTCGATCAGTACGTCAATCTGCGGCCTGTGCGGCTGTTCGACGGCGTGCCCTGCCCGCTGGCCGGGCGCAAGGCCGGCGACATCGACTACTTCGTCGTACGCGAGAACACCGAGGGCGAGTACACCAACCTGGGCGGTGTGATGTACGCCGGCACCGAGCGCGAGATCGTCATCCAGGAGGCCGTGTTCTCCCGAGTGGGCGCCGAGCGCGTGCTGAAGTATGCGTTCGAACTTGCGCGGTCGCGCCAGCGCAAGCAATTGACCGTGGCGACCAAGAGCAACGGCATCGCGATCAGCATGCCGTGGTGGGACGAGCGGGCCGACGACGTGGCGAAGGCTTATCCCGAGGTGAAGGTCGACAAGCAGCACATCGACATCCTGACCGCGCGCTTCGTGCTGCAGCCGCAGCGCTTCGACGTCGTGGTGGCAAGCAACCTGTTTGGCGACATTCTGAGTGACCTCGGCCCCGCGACGACCGGCACGATCGGTCTCGCCCCGAGCGCAAACCTGAACCCCGACCGGAAGTTTCCCTCGCTGTTCGAGCCGGTGCACGGCTCCGCGCCCGACATCCACGGCCAGCGCATTGCGAATCCCATTGCAATGATCTGGTCGGGCGCACTGATGCTCGACTTCCTGACCGAAGGACAAGGCCCCGGTCGCGCGGCGCATGATGCGATCGTCGCGGCAATCGAAGCCACGATCGCCAGCGGCCCGCGCACACCCGACCTCGGCGGCAATGCAAATACCGAAGACGTCGGGCGCGCAATCGCGGATTGCGTCAACAGAAGCTGAACGCGACACTCTTGGTCCAGCGCGCGCACCGCGCGCTGGACGCGGGCCGGCCAGCCTGCGCGCCGCCCGTCCTCATTTGGCCGGAAATCAGCGTCGCTTGGGTGGCTCATCCGGCTTCATGCCACCGATTCTGAGCTTCTCGAATCTGGGTTGCACGCGTTGCAATTGTGCAACCGCTGGCTGGTAAACGAACTTGTGGCGTGCGCGCTTTGGGTCCTGCTCTTGCTTCAATTTCTCTATTGATTCCCTTCCGAACGCCGTGTATTCAAGACGCGCGCTTTCCCCATCTCCAACAGCAAGAACATACGGACGGACACGTTCAAGGTCGCCGATTCCGGAGTATGCGGCAAGGTCTTCGACGTTTCTGAGATGTTCTCCATCCAGGCGCAGTCCCTGCTCGATGATGCCCAGTTCATCATCATTGAGCTGAGCAGGCGCCGGTGATGCGCTTTGCTGTGTTGCTGTCACACTCACTCCTGCCACATTGGCGGGAGCATCGACGCGAACAGGATCCTGCGTCCGCTCCCGGCTTGATGGGCTCTGTCCCACCGCTCCCGCGGGCGACGACCGTTGCGTTGCTCCAGTTGGAGCGGCCGCTCCGGAACTGCTGCCCCCCTGCCAGTTGGCTGGCAGATCGCTGAAGAATCCCGGAGAAGGCTCATAGGATTGCAGCCTCCTCGGCCGGTCACTCGCTGCCGTCGATGATCCTTCAGCTTGAAATTCCATTCCCTCGTTATAGAAATCCTCGAAAGCAATCGATGTTCCACCCACCGGCGTCCCTGCAGGCCCGCGCCCAGCTCCGCGGCCGGAACGAGCGCTCGTCCGGGATGCAGACGCGGTGCGCACCGTACCGGGTGGATTGCGAGATGCCGGGGCAGGCAGCCCCGCAGACAATCTCGGCGAAGGTTGAGGTATTTGGGTTCCCAACTGCTCGTTCGCTGCGGTCGAGCGGCCCGCGGATCGAGACTCCATTCCCTCGTTATAGGAATCCTGAAAAGGAACGGCCGCCACTTCGACGCGTCCCGGTTCGCGAAGATTTGATACCTCTACAGGCTCGCTTTGACTCGAAGACTCTCCTCGAGACGGGCCTCTGGCAATCACGGCGGCTTGAACCCATGTAGAATAGGTGGGGTACTGAGACTCATCGACCAAGTCACGAGTGGCCTGGACAAAGTCATTCAACTGACTCTTTCTTTCGTCGCTCAGGTCACGCAATAGCTTGTGATCAAAATAGATCTTTCGCTGGTCGATTGAAATGACCGAGGCCACAAGGCTTTTGCTCACACCGATTTCGGAAGCTATTTCTTTGATCAAGGTTTGACCAGGACGCAGTCTTGGAATCAGATCGGACAACTTCTCTGAGGCGATCGCAAGCTTTCTGTCGTTTGCCGTGAGACGAGAAGTAGAACCACCTGCTCCTGCCGCCCCTGTTTCCCCTCGTTGCTGTATCTGACCGCCGCCCTGAGGCGCCATCTCTGATGCCGATGTGGACGGATGTCGCGGTGGCCGCGATTCAGACCTGACGCGCGTTGCAGCTTGTGAGCGGGAGGCGGTACCGGTGGCGCCTGAGGCGTGTGATGGATCTGCAGCGGCGCCGTGGAGCTGTCGGCTCGACATCCCACTGGCGGGTTCACTGCCACCGAAGCTCGGTAGCACAGGAGTGAATACTGCCGCATCGCCGCTGGACGGGTGACCTGCACTGACCTGGGACTGGAAATGCGGCGACGCTCCGACGCCCGCGTACGCGTACGGATGTGACGCGCCTTCGCCGGGCTGCCTGCCTGCCAATGTCGGCGGTGCCGCGACCCATCGCGATGTGTCGCCGGATCGCGATTCTGGGTTGATGTGAGAAGAGGCATGCAGCGCGCCTGAAAAGGCGGCCTGCGGGTACAGATTCGTCGCGTCGTCCTGGGTCCGAGAGGCCATTAACGACGGAGGTGCAGGCGCGTATCGATTCGGGCTGAACGAATAATCCATGCCTGCGCCAGACCCACTTGGACTGTAAGCAGAACCTCCAGGGTAAGGAACCGGAAACCCAGTCCATGTCTGGGTCGCACTCCCGATGCTCCCCCTGACCGTCGACGGCCCTGGAACCCCTGACGTGGTGGACTGGCGCGCGGACAATCCGCCGGTCGCCGAGGGCAGCGACCGATGCGATCCCGCAGCACTGGATGTCGCCGCGCTGCCTGTGTTCGTTCGTCTGGATTGACCCGAGCCGCCCGCCGCGCTGGACGAAGCCCGCGACCCACCACCAATACCCGAACTTCTACCGCTATCTGACAAAGTACTCTCCTCAAAGCAAGTCGCTGGGCCCTATTGGAAAGGTTCCGCTTACCTTGATTTCAGGAGCTGGCGAAGTTTCGTGGGTCGACCCGAAGCGCGTCGATCTCAGAAAGTTTTTCGCCGCATGTCAGTTCCAAGCCCGACCGCCATGAAGGCCGGTGTCCCACGCACGGCTGCGGGTATCAGCGCAAGATACTCAGAGCTTCGACCAACCGCTCCGCCTGGTTGCGCAAGCACGCCGATGCCGCCGCGCTCTGCTCCACCAACTCGGCATTCTGCTGCGTCACCTGATCCAGCTGGTCAATTGCCTGCCCGACTTGCGAGATGCCGCGGCTTTGCTCAACGGTGGAGACGCTGATTTCCGAGATAAGGCCGGACACACGCTTCACCTCTGCGACGATGCCCTCCATCGCCCGGCCGGCGTCATCGACCAATCGGGCACCGGCCTCGACCTCCTTGACGCTCGCGCCGATGAGGTCCTTGATTTCCTTGGCGGCTGCGGCGCTGCGCTGGGCCAGGTTGCGCACCTCGGCGGCAACCACTGCGAAGCCTCGGCCTTGCTCGCCCGCGCGCGCGGCCTCCACGGCCGCGTTCAGCGCCAGAATGTTCGTTTGAAACGCAATGCTGTCGATGACACCGATGATGTCGGCAATTCTCTTCGAGCCCGCCGCGATTTCGTTCATCGTCGAGACGACCTGCGAGACGGCCTCGCCACCCTTTGTCGCCGCGACGCTGGACGAACCCGAAAGTTCGTTGGCGTGTTGAGCAGTGTCCGCATTGCTCTTCAACGTCGAGTTCATCTGTTCCATCGACGCCGCTGTCTGCTGCACGTTGGCAGCAGCTTGCTCGGTACGCACGCTGAGGTCGTGGTTCCCTTGAGCGATTTCGGATGCCGCCGTCTGCACCGCCAGCACCTGCTGGCTCACATCGTTGACCAGCCAGCGGAACATCAGCCCGAGCTGGCTGATGGTACGCATGGTCATGCCGATCTCGTCGACGCGGTCCGTCGTCTGCACGTCGCGGCTCTCCCCCGTGGCCACGGCAAGCGCCCGCGCGCGCAACTCCTCCAGCGGGCCGGCAAGCTGCCACTCAAGCAACACGGATGCAAGAAGCGCAGTTGCGCCGGTGAAACCACCCAGCAACGCGTAGGCCGCCAGGCTGCCCGCGACGGTCGCACTCAGGAACATCGTGGCGATCCACATGACGCCCATTGACAGGCGGATGCGTCCGCGGACCGACAGCATCTGGCGCCAGTTCGACAACGAACGAATGCCCGTGCGAACGATCAGTCCCTTGTAGAACCGCCGGCTGCCGGCGCGCCCTTCGCGGAAATCCTTGTACAACGCCTCGGCGCTGTTTACTTCATCGCGCGTGGGCTTGGTGCGCACCGACATGTATCCCACCTGCCGGCCACCGCGCACCACGGGAATGGCATTGGCGCGCACCCAATAGTGGTCGCCGTTCTTGCGCCGGTTCTTCACCAGTGCCGTCCACGGCTCACCGCCCTTGAGGGTCGCCCACATGTCCGCGAAGGCGTCCTTCGGCATGTCGGGATGCCGCACGATGTTGTGCGGCTCGCCATGAATTTCTTCCCGCGAGAAACCACTGACGGCGACGAACGCATCATTGGCGCAGGTAACGCGGCTTTGCGTGTCGGTCGTCGACATCAGTGTCGCGTCATCCGGCAAGTCGAACTCCCGCTGGGTGACGGGCTCGTTGATCCGCATCGAAACTCCTTGATCAGGGGCTGCAGACGCAGAGTCGATCCCCCGTCTTGCCGTCGATCAAATCTTCGGCACGATAACCTGATTTGATGATCGCTTTTTCGCGGAAATATGCACGCACCGCGATCGCCGTGTAGGAGCTGGCATCTGTGTGGTCGAAAACCCAGGGCGCGTCCCCCGCCCCGATTGGCGAGACGCCGATCGCGCTGTAGGCGACAAGATCTTCAGGCTGCTCAGGTGTGCATGCTCCGCAGGATAAGCCGGGTGATGCAAAGGATCCGCTTGGCGTCAGCACGGATGCGCTCGCGGACGTCGGTCAAACGCACCGAGCGGGTGGTCCGGTGCAGCAGCCGCTCGCCGAACGCGTCACCTGAACCCGCTGGCTACTGCATGGCGCGCCCGGTCGGACACCTTCTTCATTTGCACACGCTGCCACTGACCGAATATTCGGACTCATAGCGCTTGAGGAGGCAGCGGGAATTGGCGCGACTTTCGAGACCGAGTTGCAATGACTTCCCGGTCATCACAAGGATCTCGAAGAATCGGCCCAACACGCACCTTGTTACCTTCCGATGTTCCGCTACGACCATCTGGCTGGTTCGACTTTTGCAATAATTTCACAAACATAACCAACCAGTCGAGAAATGTCACCGACATCAAGAAGAATGAGTGGGCCTTCCGTTGTCCGATCCCTGTCTGTTCCATCGATGCCCACTCGCGACCGGCATCGCCCGGCGCGGCTCATTGTGATCGGCGTGCTGAGCACATGGGTGGCAGCTTGCGGCGGTGGGTCGTCCGGCACTTCAGCAGACCCGTCCGTCGCAGACACATCTACACGTGCACCTGCACGTGGACGTCCTCGTCCACCTGCACCTGCACCTGCACCTGCACCTGCACCTGCACCTGCACCTGCACCTGCACCTGCACCTGCACCTGCACCTGCACCTGCACCTGCACCTGCACCTGCACCTGCGCCAATTACGTGGCCCGATCCGGCATCAATCGAGTGGGGGACAGCACTCAGCACGGCGCAGTTGAACGCAAAGTCGAGCGTCCCAGGCACGTTCACCTATTCGCCGCCTGCGGGGACCAAGCTGGAAGTTGGAGTTCAGTCACTGTCGGCGACCTTCACACCCCAAGACACGACGAAGTATGCGACGAGTACCGTTGTGCGGACGCTGACCGTTAAGAAAGCTCAGCCGCCGGTCAGATGGGATCTTCCCTCCGCCGTGCTTCAAGGGTCTGCTCTCACGCCCGCACAGATCACTACTGCGCCCTACGCGCTTTACGGAATTCAGGGCACCGCCGATCCCGCCTCATACACGACCGTGGACGGCAAGCCGCTGAGTGCCGACACGACGAGCGTCGCCGGGACCGCCATCATTCAAGCCATGTTCGTTCCCAAGGACAGCGCGCACTACAGTTCGTCGACGGTCAGCACGGCTCTGACCATCAAGCCTGCGTCGACCGCGGCCGCGATTGACTTCGCAGACGCGAAGCAAACGATCCAAGGATTCGGTGGCTCGGCCGCGTGGTTCTACACCAGAATGTCAGACGATCGGCTGAACGTCCTGTTCGGCACCAGTCTCCCCGACAGTCTCGGACTGAACATCATTCGACTGCGAATCGCGCCCGCTGATTGGAACGTTTCCACACAGACTGCCGACACCAGTCAATGGACGGCAGAGCTGGAGAATGGCGCGGCCGCCCAGGCACGCGGTGCCCTCGTCTTTGCTTCTCCCTGGTCACCTCCAGCGAGCATGAAGATCGTCAACACGGATCGCAAAAGTCCTCTTTACAGCGGGCGCCTCGATCCTGCCATGTACGCGAACTACGCCAATTACCTGAACGCATACATACGGTATGCCGCCACTCGCAACGTCAATCTCTACGCCATTTCGCTTCAGAACGAACCTGACTGGGACCCTCAGGATTATGAATCCTGCCTCTGGAGCTCCGACGAAATGAAGTCCTGGGCCGGCGGCTACGGGGCGATGGCGATCTCCGGCACCGCCGCCAAACTCATGGCGCCGGAATCCTTCTACTATTCGCAGGCGACCACCGACGCCCTGCTTGCCGACCCGAAAGCGGCCAGCAACATCTCCATCATCGGAGGCCACCTGTACGGTGGCGCACCGAGCTACCCTGGCTCGGCCGAGAACCTCCGGAAGGAGGTCTGGATGACCGAGCACTTCCTCGACTCCGTCAACAAATCGACGTCCAGCACTTCCTGGCAAACCAGCACCGATGATGCCATCGCCATCGCAAAGGAAATCCACGACGGTCTCACGCTGTCACAGTACAACGCGTACGTCTATTGGTGGCTCGTCAATTCGAACGACTTGACCCCGACAGGCTTGATCAGTACGAGCAACAAGCCGACTTACTTCGGAATCGGCATGAAGCACTTTTCGTACTTCATTCGTCCGGGCTACGTTCGCTATGACGCCACATCGCTTCCGCAGAAAGGAGTCCGTGTTTCGGCGTTCGGAACACCTCCTGGCGCGACTGAGAGCAAAGCCGTCGTTGTTCTCGTGAACGAGAACCCCGTGGACGTCACACTGACGACGTCGATCAATCCCGCGGGCCGCTCGTTGACCGCGCTTACTCCGTACCGCACGACCGCGACCGCCACCTTCGAGCAGCAGCCGACGATCGGCGTGAACGGAAATACGTTCTCGGTTTCACTGCCGGCAAAGAGCATTACGACGCTCGTGAACTAGGCTGGAAGCCCGGGCGGAAGAAATCCGGGCCAGCAGCCGGCGCGCGACGTATGGCACGGCAAAGCGCGCCAGCCCGAAGGGTTGGGGATGCGAGGGCGCCCCGACTCATCGCATGGCCTGCCATATGTTGCGAGGCGTGAGGCAGGTCGGCTACCGCGTCGTCCGCCGGCACGGTGCCGCCATCGCGACCACGACGTGCCACTGCGCGGGGTTGGCCCCGCATCCTCGGATCGCCATCTCAATACCGACGTCTTGCGCCAAGCTTGATCCGCCTCAAAGCGCACTCCCCCTCTTTGCCTAGATTCCATCCCTGTGGGCCGCTCGCGCCCTCGTTTGCAAAGGATGGCGATGATGAAGACGGATCTCGAGCTCAAGCGCGCCGTGGAAGCCGAACTGGCGTGGGACCCGATGGTGAAGTCCACCGGAATCGGAGTGGCGGCCAAGGACGGGGTGGTCACGGTCACCGGACACATCGATACGTATTCTGAGAAATGGGCCGTCGAGAAAGCGCTGCGCCGCGTTGCCGGAGTGAAGGCCATTGCACTCGAACTCGACGTCAGGCTGTCACCCGATCATCGACGCAGCGACACCGACATCGCCAACGCAGCCGAATCGGCATTGCAATGGAACAACCTGGTTCCGAAGGATGCGATCCGACTCATCGTGGATAAGGGCTGGATCACGCTGCAAGGTCAGGTCGATTGGGACTACCAGCGCCGCGCGGCGGAGAAGTCGGTGCGGCATCTCATCGGAGTCCAAGGCATCAGCAACGAGATCATGTTGAGGCAGCGGCCAACCCCGGTCGACATTTCCAGTCGCATCCGGGAGGCCCTCGCGCGGCAGGCAGCGCGAGCCGCGAGTCACGTCGACGTGCAGGTGGCAGACGGCGTTGTCACGCTGCGCGGCAAGGTCCACTCGTGGCGCGAGCGGGACGCAGCGCAGGGAGCGGCATGGTCGGCACCCGGCGCGCGCATCGTCATCAACGAACTCGTGATTGATTGAGGGTCGACGAGGTCGTCCGGCCGGAGATGATGGCATGCCCTGGACCGCCGAACGGTACCCCGCGTCGATGAGCCATTTGCCGGCGACGATCCGCCTGAAGGCCATCGAAATCGCGAACGCACTGCTCGGCGAGGGCATGGATGAAGGGCGAGCCATTCGCATTGGCATTGCCCAAGCGAAGCGCTGGGCAGCGCGGCGCGTGGCAATCTCCGGCTGGCGGCCATAGTGTCGATTCGTCGATTTCGGGCAGGACAGCCAAACAGGGGGACCAATGAGAAATTGCTTGCGCGTATTCGCCGTCAGCACAGCCATGTGCTCAATGATCTTCGTCTCCACGGCGCCCGCTGCCGATGAGAAGGTTTCAGGTGGAGCGCCCGTGGAAAAGGACATCGGGCAGGACCGGGCCATGGCTGGCGGAAGCATCGTCCAGGTGCGCGCGGTGGAGGGTGACCTGCTGGCTGCCGGCGGACGCGTTGATGTGATGGCGGAAGTGAAGGGTGACGCGGTGTTGGCCGGCGGCGCGATCAATGTGGGCGCTCCAGTCAAGCAAAGCATTTACGCGGCAGGGGGCCGGTTGTCGATCGACGCTCCGGTGCAGCGCAACCTGCGCCTTT
>DASTGE010000255.1:0-8264 GCA_035719405.1 Burkholderiaceae bacterium | reverse complement strand
CACGCCGGGCACGACGGTCATGTCCTGCGCCGTCAGCAGTGTGAGGTCGACACGCAGGCCGGGCGTTGCAGCGTCGCCTTTGCCGACGGAGCCACGCAGCGCGTACTGAGGCTTCATCGCATGCAGGCCCGGGGCGGGTGTGACGTCAGGGCCGAGGGCCGCGACACGCACGGCGCGACTGCGACGCGTCATGTCGGAGATGGCGGAGATCAAGAGTTCCTTGGTGCCGGGCTGAGGCTTCCTTGCGGCGTCGGCGAGGTCATCGACGCTCAGCGTGTAGTCGCGCGCGCCATAGGTGAGCAGGAGCGAGTCCATGCAACGCAGCTCGGCCGAGAAGTTTGCGGTGGGTCGGCCTTGAGGTGCCGCCGGTGCCGCTGCTGTTGTTGCCGCCGCTGCAGGTTGCGAGGGCGTCGGCCCGTCCATCGTCGCGCAGCCGGCGAAACAGGCGAGTGCCGCGGCTACCGGGCCGGCCGCGCGAGTGAAGGGGCGGTGGGCGAGTCGAGTCATGCGGGTCCCATCATCAAGACGCTGGCAGCGATGATCGCCACTGCGGCCGTGGCGGCCAGCAGCAGGCTCGCGAAGGCGGGCGAACGCGGAGGTGAGGAAGGGGTTTCTTGCATCGCAGCCTCTCTCGGCATCGCGCCTCTGACGCGAGGCATTCGGCACTGGGTTGCGGCGGTGCGGGCTGGGGTTCAAGGAGATTGACGGGGACCAAACTGTGCGATGGGTTGCGGCGACTGGCGGGACAAGGGGTCTGACGGAGGTAAGCCACTGAGGCCACCACTGAGGCCCTTCGCTGATGCAAATCGCTCAGTTCAACTTGTACTCGACCAGCTCGAACGTCGTCGCCTCGCGCACCGAGTCGCCCACGCGAGTCGACACCGTGTACTTGACCATGCGCTTGACCTGCGGCGCGTACCACACCGTATGCTCGGTCGATACTGTGGCAGTGCGTCCGCCGCCTCGCATGCTGGCCTGCCCGCGCAGCACGAGCTTGAGCGTATGGAAACGGCCGGCGCCGACTGCCACCTCCTCTTCACCTTCAACCCGACCGCGCAGCGCCACCATCGCCTGCTCAATACGCCGTGGCTGCCCAGGGATCGTCTGTCCCGGCTTCAGGCTCCCCGAGGCGAGAAGGTAGGGCGAGAACTCGGGCGGAGTGAGCGTCCAGCCGGGCAGGGTGTAGAACCCGGGCTCCAACGGGGCCAGCGCCGTGCGGAGCTTGGCATCGGAAGTCGTGGTCCAGCTTTCGGCCACGCCCTCTGCGGTCACGCCTTCAACCCGTGCCGTCAGGAACAGGTCGCCGATGCGGAACTGGTCCTGCACCCGATAGCGCCATGTGTCGCCGACATGCGGAAGCGTGTCGCGCCTTGCTGTCTGCACTGTGGAGGGCGGGGACGTTGGCGATCCCGAGGGCGGTGAAGTGCCTGTGGTCGGCGCGGTTGCTGTCGCTGTAGCTGGCGTGTAGGCGGCAACGCGGGTTTGCGCAAGTGCTGCAAAGCGTCCGCTGGGATACTGACGCAGGTAGGCACGATACTCGTCGGCGCGAGTGGAAGCCTGGATGCTGTTCCAGAACGCGATTTCACCTGCGGCCTCGATGTCAGTCTGCGTCTCTCGCGACTGCGCCAGTTGGGTCGTGCCGGGCACGAACGCAAACTCCCCCTGCAGCGATGAGCTTTCCCACGGAACCTGCAGCCCCTGCGTGTCACGCACCACGCCCTCGCGCACGCGCTTGAACACATGCTCGACAGGCAGCCCGGGCGTCAGCAGATGCTTGGCCAGATGCAGCGCATACAAGCTGTTCGGACCGCCGAGGCCATCTGCGGCAAGCTTGCCGGGGGCAGTGGAGTAGGCCAGCAGGCTGCCGACCGGGGCATCCATCTGCGCCAAGCCCTGCGCCTTGGGGCCGGCGCGTCCGATGAAGGGATTGTTGCGACACGCGTCGAGGATGACGATGTTGATGCGGCTGCGCGCCTCCGACATGCGGCCGAGCAGGAATCCCAGGTCGAGGCTGGTGATTGGAATTTCGTCTTCGTTGCGGATATCCGCGTCGATCGGGATCAGGTAGTTGCGGTCGCGCAATTGCAGCCCGTGGCCGGCGTAATAAAGGACAGCGATCGTGTTCTCGTTGAGGCGGCTGCTGAATTCGCGAACCGCATTGACAAGGCCGTTGCGATCCAGGTTCTCGCGCAGGCTCACCTCGAAGCCCGCCTTGCCGAGCGACTGGGCGATCATGCGGGCGTCGTTTACCGGGTTGTCGAGCGGGTCGTTGCGATACGCCGCATTGCCGATGACGAGGGCAATGCGCTTTTCGGTGATCTCGCGGCCGGCCGCTTGGACGCAGGGAATTGCGAAGGTGAGTGCGACAAGCAGCAAAACAGCCTTGAAGGCAAATTGCAGCCTGCCATGCGCGTGGATGCCGCCAGGAGATCGCATGCTCATATCCAGTCGTCTCGTCACACCCGCTCCTGCGTGGCCGATGGTCGCAGGACGCTGGCGAACGCAGACTCCGGCGGCAAGGCCTCGAACGAGCGCGCATGTTCCGGCCCGGGGGCATCGGCGCACCACCAGACGGTGTGCGGGCCCCCTTCGGGCAACAGTCGCAAGAGCTCGTGCGTCACATGTTCAGCGGGCGCGTCATCCACTGCATCCAGTCCGGGCAGCGCTGCAACCTGCGCAAGCGCCTCTTCGAAATCTTCGATCGTGCGGTCCACGTCCAGCATGCTGCGTGCCACAGCGTCGAGCGCATCGAACCAGGGTTTCGCTGCGAGGGTGCATGCGAGTGAGCCGCAGGAGGTTGCGATGGTGAGGGGGAAGTGGCGTCCGACCCGGTCCACGCTCGGCATCAGCAGGCCCGCCCATGCGCCACCGTCAAATACGCCGGGGCCGAGCCAGAAGCGCACGATCGGCGCCACCAGATAGCCATCGAGCCAGGCCGCTCCCAGCACTTCACGCGAATTTGCCAGACCACGTTGCAGCCACGCATCCCAGGGTCGAATGAAATGCTCCGGCAGTCGCCTCGATGCGAAATCGCCCGCGTTCGGCAGCTTGCCGAACCAGCCAGGAGCACAGCCCGCACTCACAAGCGTCTCGGACATTGGAACTGCTCCATCTCGGCGCGCAATGCCGCATTGATCGGGGAGGGCGCCCGTACGTCAAACCGGGCCTTGCGGCCCTCGACATCGAACAGCAGTTGGAAGTGGTCCGGCGGCCCCGCCCGCTCGACGCGGACGCGGTCCAGCAGGTGCAGCAGCGACCAGGGACCCTCGAAACCGAAGCTGGAGCCACTGCCACCCTGCGTGGCAAGCAGCAGTCGCACCCGGCCCGCGCCGCCCGGGCCGGGCCATTGCAAGGTCTGCGGCCCCTGTGCGCCGCGCCTGAAGCGCAGCACCTGGCCGTCGACATCGATGGCGAACTCGGCCAGATCCGGATCGAGCTCGATCAGCTTCATCTCCAGCCGTGTCCCGAAGCGGCGTCCGCCCTCCGAAAAGAAGGCCTCCCGGATCGCCTGCGCACGCTGGAACTGCTGCAGCGCCTCCGACGTGTCGCCGCGTGGCGCGAAGCGCAGTGACCAGGGGCGGGTGGCGGTATCGACGTAGGGCGCCAGATGGCGTTGGAAGAATGCATCGAACAAGCCGCCTGAGCCGAAGGTGCGCACAAAGTCGTCGCGCGACAGATCCTCGCTGGCGCTGCGCATCAGCGGGTAGCGCCCGGAGGTGACGCGCGCGCAGGTGGGGGCAAGGTCGGCGGCGATCTGCCGGTTCAGCGGGTCGCGCAGCGCGGCGATCACCTGCGCCCCGCTGGCACTTGCAAGCTCAGAGAGCATGGCGTGCACCGGCTCCGGCGCATTGCCCGCGGCCTCGGTCAGTGCGCGCACCGCGTCGCTCGTCTGCGGCAGCACCTTGCGCCTGGCCGCATCCTCGACCGCTGCGAGGTGGGTGGCCAACGCAGCCAGCGCGGCCTGGGCCTGTTCGATCGGTGCCGGCTGGGATGCGGCGTAGCGCTTGAGTGGCTCGAAGCGCGGATCGATGGCCACGTCTTCGCCCTCGGACGTGGGTCCGACGGACAGCTCCCGCGCTGCGCTGCGCATCAGTGCCAGCAGCGGTGAGTCGGCGCGCGCCAGGATGCTTGCGATCTCGGTACTCGTCGCGAGCGACGCAGGCGTGACGAGGCGGATGTCGGACAGGAGCCCATCCCAGTGGCGGATGTAGTCGGCCCGGTACAGCCGCGCCACCTCCTCGACGAGCGCATCGGGCGGGGTGCCAGGCAGTGCCGCCTTTGTCGCGGTGGCTGCGGCGGCGCTTGTGTGACCCATCACCCACGCCTGCTCGCGCTCGAACTGCGCAAGCACCTCGCGCATGCGATCGCGCAATCCCTGCTGCATCGCCGCTCGCATGTAGAAGGCAGGTACGCCTTCGGACAGCGGCCTGCCGCTCGCACGCACGAACACACGACGTGCAGAGGGCCCGGCCGCTGATTCGACAGTGAAGGACGCAGCATTGCCTGCCAGCCCGATCTGCGAGAGCCGACGATAGGCTCGCTCGGCCAGCGGAACGCTCGCCACCACGCTGCGGGCCTGCTCGACGAGACGAGGATCGGCCTGCGAAGGCGCGCCCACCTCACCGCCCGCCAGCAACTGGTCGAGGTGATGCTGCAGGCCGTTGCGCTGTACCGGTCCGATGGACGGGGGAAGCGTTGCCTCCCAATCCGCGTGCAGGTAGCCGCGCAGTGCCGGGGCGTCGAAGTTCTTGCCGGCGAAAAGCATCAGGTACGCACGCAAGGCCTCGTAGATCAGCTCGACGTGGTCGCGTCCGCTGGCTCTGAGCTGATCTTCGAGGCGGGCGGCGATGCGCGGCAGGAAGGCCTCCTTGAGCAGGCCGCGATAGGCGTCGTGTGCGGCGCTAGAGAGCATTTCGCGCCGGTCGAGCGTCATGTCGACCAGGGTGCTGCGGGGCGAGACATCGGACGGGCGTGCGAGCGCCTCGAGGCCGTCGAGCGCGGGCAACAGCGTCGCGACTTCGGCCGGCTCGCCGAGACGCATGCTGGAAACCTGGGCCTGCAGTGGCGCCAGCCGGGCGCTCACCTCGGCGATGTGATCGCGATTGTCGAGGTACGCCTGTGAGGCCAGCGTGCTGACGGCGATGACCGCGCAGGCGCTCGCCGCCACCAACCCGACCTCGGCCCATGCACGTCGGCGCTCCCACTGGAGGTTGGTGCCTGCCAGTGTGCTTTCCGCGAACACGACATCGCGCAGCAGCCGCGTGACGAAGAAGGTCTTGCCGCTTGGCCGCAGCGGCGCCACGATCTTGGTGGCCAGCCCGAGCGCGCGTGCGAGTTCTCCGAGGGCGCGGTCCATCGGCCGGCCTTCCTGCGTCGCGCTGGTGAAGTACACGCCGCGCACCACAGGTGTCGCCGGGGTCGGGCCGGCCGTCGAGCCGGGTCCGAGTACGGCCTGCAGGAATTCGTACAGCGTCTCGCGAAGCAGGCGCCACTGCTGAGGGAAGGCATAGATTGCGGCCCGCCGTTCGCGATCGGTCTCGGCATGCATGCGCTCGAACATGCATTCGTGCAAGCGTTTTTCCAGCGCCGCGAACTCGCTGTTGAGCAGCACCGTCGGGTCGGTGCCCGCGCCTTGCCCTTCATAGGGAAAGGTGACGCCCCACACCTGCGCGCGCTCGTCCTTGTCGAAGTCGGCGAAGAACTCGACGAAGCCGGCGAGCAGGTCGGTCTTGGTGACGAGCACGTAGATCGGCAGCTTGACTCCGAACCGGCTGTAGAGCTCGTCGATTCGCTCGCGCAGTTCTTTCGCGTGAGCCAGCCGCGCCTGCGCGTCGCCGCCCAGCAGGTCGCTGGCACTGACTGTCAGCAGCACGCCATTGAGCGGTCGGCGCGGGCGGTAGCGCACCAGCAGGTCGAGAAATCCCAGCCATGCAGTGCGATCGGCTTCGCGATGGCTGTCCTGCGTGGCGTAGCGCCCCGCAGTGTCGATCAGGACCGCGTCGGAAGCGAACCACCAGTCGCAGTTGCGGGTGCCGCCGATGCCCGCGACCTTTTCACCGACGTGCGAGGCGAGCGGGAACTCGAGTCCCGAGTTGAGCAGCGCCGTAGTCTTGCCTGCGCCGGGCGCACCGATGATCACGTACCACGGCAGCTGGTACACGAAGGGCCGTCCAGCCAGTGCCGAGAGAAGTGGGCGCCGGTCGCCGATGCGCGAGTGCTTCAGCACCGACACCGCCTCCTCGAAACGCTTGCCGAGAAGCGCCACCTCTTCCTCGCCTGGAGCCGGCGCGGCGCCCTGAGCCAGTCCGTCCAGCAACTGCCGGTTGTCCTGCGCGCGTTGCCGTGTGCGCCAGGCCCACCAGCCTGCCACGAGCGTCAGCAGCATGCCGATCGTGATCCAGCGCGCCCGCTCGCCTACGAGGGGCGTCGCGCTGCCCACGGCCACCAGCGGCCCGACGAACCACACCAGCGCGCACAGGGCGATCACCCCGGTGGCGGGAATGAGGAAACGCAGCGGATACGATGGCCGGCTGCTCGTCATGGAGTTCATCGCTTCACTCGTCAGGGCGCGGCAATCGAAGCTCGATCTGAATCCGGCGATTGAGAGCCTTGCCGTCGGCGGTGGTGTTCGGTGCCACAGGCTCCGCATCCGCCCGGCCTTCCGCGCGCAGCCGCCCGGCTGGCAACCCCTGCTGCGCCAAGGCGTTCATCACCGCTCGCGCGCGCTCGCGCGTGAGGTGCCAGCTCGAGGGGAACTGCAAGGTCGAGACTGGCGTGTCGTCGGTGTGTCCGATCACGGCGATCTGCCCCGGGAGGCTCTTCATCGCCTGCGCCACCCGCGCGAGAAGAGGCAGGCGGCGGGAGTCGATCTCTGCGGAGCCGGGCACGAACAGCGTATCGGCGGGCAAGGTGACCACGGAACGTAGCGACTCGTCACGGACGGCGAGGGCGTTGGAAGCGACGTCGGCCTGCAGCAGCGGCGCCAGGCGTGCCTTGGCGGCTGCGCCCGACCTGTCGAGCCGCAGTGCCGCCGGGATCGCCAGGATCTGCCTGAACACCGGCTGCGCAAGGGTATCGAGCCGGTGGCTCAGGCCGAGCACGATCCCGAGCATCAGCACGCCGGCAACCGCGAACACTGACCACAGTGGCAGTACGGCCAGACGCCCACGCCCCGGCACAGTGACGCCCTGCCAGCGCAGCGCGAGCGTGCGTGGCGATACGGCCTGATCCGGCTCCCCCCGCACGATCTGCCGCAGCCGTTCGGCGATCGCCTCCAGCTGCGCGCGACCGTTCGGCTTGCCGCGATAGCGCCCCTCGAATCCGAGCGAGATGCAGACGTAGAACAACTCCAGCATGTCGCGGTTGGCTTGCGGATCCTCGCCAAGCCGCTCCAGCAGTTCGAAGGCTTTCTCGCCGCCCGAGCGCTCCTCGTGGAACTCCTGCAGCAGGTTGCGTCGCCTCCAGGCGCCTCCCGCGCCCCACGGTGTCGACTCCACGACTTCATCGAGGAAGCTGCACAGCAGGTAGCGCGCCGCCGAGATCTTCGGGCGATGCACGCCACTTGCAGCGGCCGAAGCCTCGAACTCGGCAATCCGCTGCAGCAGCTGAATGCGCAGCCCCTCGGGGTTGTCGTGGGCTGTGGTGGCGCGAAGCTGCGGCACGAGCGCAAGCAGTTCCCCGGCGGCATCCAGCAGCGGGTCGATGCCCGCGACCCGGCGCTGCAGGTCGAGTGCGGGCTTGGCCGGTGCGGGACGCGCTGTACGCGGGCGCGGCATCACGACGGTGGGCTGCCCCCCGGGCGAAGGCATCAGGATCGTGCGATCGGGATCCTGGATCAGCGTACGGTCGTCGGCAGGCGAAGACATGCCACGAGACTGCGACGGAGGGTCAGCCACGTACGGCCGACGCCTCGCGCAGGAAGCGTTCGCGCTGGGCGTCGGAATCGAGGCTGCGGGCGAGCTGTTCGAGGAAGGTGCGCCGGCTGGAACTGGCGGCCGCCGCGCGTTTGACGATCACACGCGCAATCGGGCCGATGTAGGTGGTGAGCAGCCTGGTCATCTGCTCGACGTCGGCACTGCTGACGGGCGGCCCTTCCGGGACCGGGGTGAGGGCGCCCGTATCGCCGATGGCGGCCGCGGGCACGCGCTGGGCGGACGCGCGCTGGGCCACCGCCTTGCGCCCGAGCACGGCCACCTGGAAGGCCTCGCGGTCCTTGGGCTGCTCCAGCAGCGGCAACAGCGCATCGACCAGAGGCTCGATCGTCT
>DASTGE010000254.1:0-6868 GCA_035719405.1 Burkholderiaceae bacterium | reverse complement strand
CTTCACAAGTGGGTCAAATTTCGGTCGGCGCCAACAAGGCCCGCGAGGACTTCCGCGTCGACCGGGTGCTGGACGTGCATGTCCTCGACGACCGCTTCCCGGACGAACCGGGACGGACGCTGCCCGACATGCTCCGCACGGTGAATGCACGCATCGACTGGAATGGAGCATGATCCGCGCGATCAGATCGAAAGTGGGTCCACATCCAATCCCCAGCGCAGTACCTTGTGTTCGGGCTTCAGTGCGTGAAGCTGCGGCACCCAGGTCTTGAGCAGGCGCTGCAACGCAGCGCGCGATGTGGACTCGACCAGCATCTGCATACGCTCGACATCGGCCACGCGGGCGATCTGTGTCGGCACCGGCGGATAGATGGTGACGCCTTCCGTTTGCGGCAGCCGCGTGGCGGCGAGCGTGGCGGCGCGCAGGAAGGCTGTTGCGGCATCCACCGTACGCGCTTCTGCGCGGAGCAAGGCAAGGCTTGCAAAAGGGGGAAGTCCCGCACTACGGCGTTCGTCGAGCTGTGCGGCAGCGAAGGCCTCGTAATCGTGGCGCGCCAAGGCCGTATAGAGCGGATGACGGGGATGCCATGTCTGCACCCACATTTCGCTGCGACCCGCGTGCGCGGCATCGCGCCCTGCTCTGCCTGCCGCCTGCATGAGCAACGCGAACAGACGTTCCGGAGCACGGAAGTCACTGGCGAAAAGAGCGCTGTCGGGGTTCACGGCCGCCACGAGCGTGATGTGGCGAAAGTCGTGGCCCTTGGCGATCATCTGCGTTCCGACGAGCACATCGACCTCCCCGGCGTGCACTGCGTTCAGCCGCGCTTCAAGAAACCCCTTGCCACGAGTGCTGTCCGCATCGATACGCGCGATGCGCGCGCCGGGAAGGGCCTGCGCAAGCTGCTCCTCGAGGCGCTCGGTGCCCCTTCCGATTGGCTGGATGTCAAGGTTGCCGCACTCAGGGCAGGCTCGCGGCACGCGCTCGCCAAAGCCGCAATGATGACAGCGCAGCGTGCGGTCGGCCTTGTGGAAAACGCGCCATGCACTGCAGTGAGGGCAGGCACTCTTCCAGCCGCAGGCACTGCAATGCAGAA
This sequence comes from Burkholderiaceae bacterium, assembly GCA_035719405.1. Lineage (GTDB taxonomy): Bacteria > Pseudomonadota > Gammaproteobacteria > Burkholderiales > Burkholderiaceae_C > CAMLIZ01. The sequence goes on along the minus strand of DASTGE010000254.1, from coordinate 5,775 downwards.
CGGGTGCATAGCCGCGGCGGTTGAGGAACACAAGGCTCTGTTCGCCGCGTTCGATGCGCAGCTTCAGCGCGTCGAGCAGAGGCGGCGACAGCCCCGGTGTTCCTTCCGCTGTGCGCGGCAATACGCTCATGTCGACCATCTTCACCCGTGGCGGCGTGCCTCCTGCGATGCGGGCATGCATCGTCAGGCGCCGATAGCGGCCTTCCTGCGCACGCTGCCACGTCTCGAGCGATGGTGTGGCAGACCCGAGAATCACGGGGACTCGCTCCAGGCGTCCACGGTACACGGCCAGGTCACGCGCGGAGTAACGGGCCCCCTCCTGCTGCTTGTACGATGGGTCGTGCTCCTCATCCACCACGATGAGCCCGAGCCGGGGCAATGAAGCAAACACCGCGAGGCGGGTGCCGAGAACAAGGTCGGCGATTCCCAGGTGGGCCGCAAGCCAATGCGACAGACGCTGGACCGCAGTCAGAGCGCTGTGCAAGGCCACGAGCCGATGTCGCGCAAAGCGCTGCTGGAAGCGTGTCTGGAGTTGTGGCGTGAGATTGATCTCCGGAACCATCACCAAGACCTGCCGGCCCTGCGCCAGGGTGCGGGCCGCGGCGCGCAGGTAGACCTCCGTCTTCCCGCTGCCTGTCACTCCATGCAGCAGCACAGGGCCGGGCTCCTCTGCCTGGAAGGCACTCTCCAGCACGTCAAGCGCGCGCTGCTGCTCGTCATTCAGCGCGGGAGGCAACTGACCATTGACTTCCCCACCTGGAGCGGCCAGACGCCGGCGCAATCGGTCCACGCGCGTCGCCAATGCCTTGCCATCGAGCTTCCTCAACTCCGGTGGCAATACCTGAAGGGCCATTTCACCGACGCTGCGCTGGTAATAGCCAGCCGCGAACTCCACCAGCTTGCGCCACGCGTCGCCGAGGGGCGGCAGGGCATTCAGAACGGCCGTGACGGGCCGCAGAGCCTCGTCGGAAACAGCCGGCCTGCGTGATTGCCCCCGTTGCCAGCACACACCCATCACCTCGCGCCTGCCCAGGGGTACACGCACGAGCGCGCCGGGCTGCAAATCCACATCGCTGATGTAATCCAGCGTTCCCTCAAGCCCACTGTGCTGTGGCGTTTCGACGGCGATCTGGACGCGTTCAGCCGGCGCAACAGCTTCTACGTGGCCCGGCGATCGCTCCTCTGCGGTTGCAGCCGATATCTCGGAACCGTCTGAAGCTGTCGCCTTAAGTCCTTGAATAGGCGCTTGTTTCGCCAACTGTCCACGACTCCTGTGGATAACTTTGTGGGAAAGCTGCCGACCGCGGTCGGTAAAAATTTGAACTGCCTGGCATCCTGAGAAGATGCACCGTTTGATGGCAGCGATGGCTTCCTTTTAAATCAAGGACTTACGCCATCCCCGGGGATCCTTGAATAGAACTGCCACAGGTTTTTCCGAGAGCGGCCGCGCACTGCTTCTTGGGGATAAGTCAAGTCCCCTGGTACGATTTCCGCTTTTCGAGAATGTGAGTTCACACTATCAAAAAGGAGCTGTACGCATGGCTCTGGAACGGTTATGGACCGTTTCGACAAGCGCCGCGACGCTCTCGGGCGGGGTGTATTGACTGATGCCGTGGCCGAGGTTGAACACATGGCCGGCCCAGCGGCCGTTCTCGTCGCGCAGAGGGCCGAAGCGTTCCAGCGTCAACTCCGCCTGCGCCGCCACCACGTTCTCTGGAGCAAACAGGACGTTCGGGTCGAGGTTGCCCTGCAAAGCGACTCTGTCGCCCACCCGGCGCCGGGCGTCGCCGAGGTCGACCGTCCAATCCACTCCCAGCACGTCGGGGCCGGTATCGGCCATCGCCTCCAGCCACAGCCCGCCGCCTTTGGTGAAGACGATGCTCGGCACCCGGCGACCCTCATGCTCGCGCTTCAACTGCGCCAGCACTCGCTGGGTGTACGCGAGGCTGAAGACGAGAAACTCGCGGTGCGCCAGCACACCACCCCAGCTGTCGAAGATCATCACCGCCTGGGCGCCGGCCTCGATCTGTGCATTGAGGTAAGCAGCAACCGCATCTGCATTGATGGCGAGCACCCGGTGCATCAGGTCGGGTCGAGCATAGAGCATCGTCTTGACCAGGCGATAGTCGTCTGATCCGCCCCCTTCGACCATGTAGCAGGCAAGCGTCCAGGGGCTGCCAGCAAAGCCGATCAGCGGCACTCTGCCGTTCAAGGCTTTCCGGATCGAAGACACGGCATCAAAGACGTAGCGCAGACGCTCCATGTCGGGCACCGCCAGACGGCTTACGGCGGCTTCGTCCCGGACACGATGCGCAAAGCGTGGCCCCTCGCCCTGCTCGAAAGACAGTCCCAGGCCCATGGCGTCCGGGACAGTCAGGATGTCGGAGAACAGGATGGCGGCATCCAGGGGATACCTGTCGAGCGGCTGCAGAGTCACTTCGGTCGCGAATGCGGGATTCGTTGCCAGCCCCATGAAACTGCCCGCCTTCGCGCGGGTCGCCCGATACTCGGGAAGGTACCGGCCCGCTTGACGCATCAGCCAAAGGGGCGTGTAGTCAGTGGGCTCGCGCAGGCACGCGCGCAGGAAGGTGTCGTTGGACAGCGTGGCAGCCATAGGCGGGCGATTATCCGCCCCGCGCCTGGCTTCCGGGAGCATTCGCGCGGCGTCATGAACGCCCTACAAGCGTCCCGGCACAACCCGCACCTGTGGCGTCTGACGATTCGACAGCCAGGCCTCGATCCATTCGTCGAGGTTCTGAGCCTGCGCAGCCTGCCATACAGCCTCAGGCGGCACCACCCTTGTGCCGCCAGGAATCAGCGGAAGCCGACGCGCAAGCCCAGTGACAAAGGCGGCGACCTTGCGTGCCCTCACGGGCTGCTCCTGCTGCGGCACCATCCAATGCATCTGGGCGAGCACCGAGCGCGCCAGACGGGCAAGCCATGAACCCGCTGCGCCCTTGCGCTGAGGCTGCGCCGAGCGCACCAGCACCACATGCTCGAACCCCGTCGCGGCCACTGCGTGCTCATCGAGCGAGGCCAGACCGCTTTTCAACGCGGCCGGCAACAGGGCGGGGGCGTGCGGCAGGATGACCAGAAGCCTGCGCACGCCGATGCGGTGCAGGGATGCGGCCAATGAAGGCAATTGCGCCGGCTCCGGTCGCACGAAGGCAGCTTCACGGCCGTTGGCCTCGCTCTCCCGGTCGAAGACCACAAAGGCTGTATCTGCCGAGGATCGTGAGTCGCCGGTCTTGAGCGCTTCGAGACTCAACGCGTCAAAGCCGCGCATACCGGCCGCGATCGGTCCGCTCACCAGGACTCGTACTGGGTCGAACGTGCCGCTCGCGAGCACCTGCTCCAGCACTTCGGACCCAAGGGGTCCAGCGGCGCCGACGACAATCGCGGCGCGCCGAGGTTCTGCCGTACGAATCGGGGGAGTCTCGGCGCCCGCACTCAGCGCGTGCTTCAGCCAATCCATCAGATCAATGTATCCTGACTTGAAGGATGCCACGGGGGTCGCACTTGCGGCAGCACCGGGGCATGGAGCTTGCCTTCGCATCGCACTCAGGAGGACCACCGAATGATCCCTGAATCCCTTCGCCTGCGCCGCTGGCTTGCCGTGCTGACGCTGCTGCTGCCGTTATGCGGCTGTGGATACAACGAATTCCAGCGCCTGGATGAACAGGTGAAGGCGGGCTGGTCCGAGGTGCTGAACCAGTACCAGCGCCGTGCGGACCTCGTGCCCAACCTCGTCGCCACCGTCAAAGGCGAAGCCAGCTTCGAGCAGGAGACGTTGACCCGGGTGATCGAGGCGCGAGCGAAGGCGACAAGCATTCAGGCGACCCCGGAATTGATCAACGATCCGGCCGCATTCCAGCGCTTCCAGGCGGCCCAGGGAGAGCTTTCATCCGCATTGAGCCGCCTTATCGCGGTCAGCGAGGCATACCCGAACCTCAAGGCCAACCAGTCCTTCCAGGACCTGCGGGTGCAGTTGGAAGGCACCGAAAACCGGATCACCGTGGCGCGCAACCGATACATCAAGGCGGTGGCCGAGTACAACGTACTGGCCCGCAGCTTCCCGACGAACCTGACTGCGATGGTCTTCCATTACGAGCCGAAGCCGAACTTCACCGTGCAGAACGAGGCTCAGATTTCGACGCCTCCCACGGTGAGCTTCGACAAGCCCGCCTCGCGCTGAGGATCGCACGCCGCAGTGCGCCCGCACATCTCATGTTTCCATGACCCGCAAGCAGCACCATCCCGGAGTGACAGCTGATAGAAGCCAGCAGACGCTGGGCATCTGGCTCTGCCGGTCCTCTGGCAGTGGCCAGAGGGAGGAGGTGCCGAAAGCCCTTGGCAAGGCGTGCTTCGCAGCAGCCACGTTGCACTTGCTGCTCGGGGGCTTCGGCCTGGCCGTGGCCTTGCTGCTCGCGTTCGGCTCCGCGCGCGCGGAGGATCTGGTGAGTGTCCCGCCGCTCACCGCACATGTGTTAGATGAGACGGCCACACTGACCGAAGCCCAACGCACGCAGCTGGAGTCCAAGCTCGCTGACTTCGAACGGCAATCGGGACCGCAGATCGTTGTATTGATGGTCCCCACCACGCAGCCGGAGGACATCACCGACTACACCCAACGCGTCGGCGATGCCTGGAAGATCGGGCGGCGCGACGTGGGCGACGGACTGTTGATCGTGGTGGCGAAAAACGATCGCCGGGTACGCATCGCCCCCGCCAAAGCGCTCGAGGGCGCCGTGCCTGACCTGGCCGCGCGACAGATCATCGACCGTGCCGTCACGCCAGCGTTCAAGGCCGGCAATTTCGCCGGCGGGCTCAATGCAGCCGTCGATCAGATCATCGCCCGCATTCGTGGCGAACAGTTGCCAGGTCCGGAGCAGCGCACGCAGACCGCACGCGACGGGGGCGTCGATTGGCAGGATCTCGCGTTGTTCTTCTTCGTGGGGGTGCCGGTCGTGGGCGCGGTTCTGACCGCAATGATGGGTCGCAAGTTCGGGTCCCTCATGACGGCAATCGGGGTGGGTGGGGCCGCCTGGGCCTTAAGCACGAGCCTGCTGCTGTCGATCGTCGCAGGGATCGTCGCGCTGTTGCTCGTCGGCGTGCTTGGAATCGGCGCCGGAGGAAGTTCACGCTTCGGTGGACGCCGCGGGTTCGGGGGACCTCCGATCATCTGGGGCGGTGGATGGGGCGGCCGCGGCGGCGGATTCGGAGGAGGCGGTAGCGGCTTCCGTTCTGGCGGTGGTGGCGACTTCGGCGGCGGTGGCTCGTCCGGGAGCTGGTAGGAGGATCATGCGGGGCACTCCGGGGAATCGGTGGCTTCGGCTGCTACGGCACCGCTGGCTGGACGAGCGCGACGCCGGACACATGCTTGACAAAGCGGCACTCGACCGGCTGGAACATCGCGTGGCGGGGAGCGAGCGGCTCCACACCGGCGAGATCCGAATCTTTGTGGAGGCCGGGTTGCCCCTGTCGTATTTGTGGCGAGGGGCCTTCGCCAGGGAGCGGGCGGTGGCCATGTTTGGCAAGCTTCGCGTATGGGACACCGAGCACAACAATGGTGTCCTCATCTACCTGCTGCTGGCCGAGCATGCGATCGAGATCGTCGCCGACCGCGGGCTGGACCGCCACGTCGGCGCCGCGCGCTGGCACGAGATCCTCGGCAGCATGCGCGAGGCCTTCCGCGCCGGTCGCTTCGAGGACGGGCTGAACCAGGCCGTCGATGCCGTCGGTGCGCTGCTCGTGCAGCATTTCCCCCTGGCCGAG
>DASTGE010000253.1:0-3559 GCA_035719405.1 Burkholderiaceae bacterium | reverse complement strand
CGCACTATGCGCTCTACGGCTGCACCCCGCTGTTCCTGCTGCTGGCCGATACCGCCCGCAAGCGGCCCCGGCTTGCGCTGTGGCTGGTGGTTCCCGCGGCGGCCGCGCTGCTGGCGCTGTTCGCCGCGTTGCCGATGCTTGCCGTCCGCAATGCCGGGCGTGTGCGCGATGCGATGTACCGCGCGTTGCTGGAAGGCGCGACACAGGTCGATGCCGGCGCGCTTGCGCTGATCGCTGCGATGGCCGTCGTTGCCGCTGTCGTTGTCTGGTGGCTTGCGCGCGAGCCCGAGCAACGTCTCGCCGGGTGCGCGATGGCGGTCGCACTCGTTGCCGCAGGCGCGGTCTGGCCCTGGGCCGGGTTGACGCTGCAAGGCCCCGTGCGTGAGGCAGGACTGCTGGCACGCGAACGCGGACAGCCGGCATGGCAATGGGGCATCAATCAGCCGAGCTTCAGCGTTTATCGCCAGCAGTCGACGCGGCACCTCGGGCTCGAGCAGCCGCTTCCGCCTGGTTCGCTCGGCTTCACGCGGGCCGACCGCCTGCCGTCACAGCAAGGGCTGCGCGAGGTGTGGCGAGGACGGGGCTTCGTGATGGTCGAGCCCGTGCGCTGACCGGGAGATGCGACGGCCCCGCATCGGGGCCGAACTCGCTGCCTCGGGGAGGCTCCAATGCGAATGCGGCAGCACCTCCTGGCCATCGCCCTCGCACTCGGCGGCTCCGCCGCACACCCGCAGTCGGTCGACCCCCTGCAATCACCCGAATGCCGCCGCGCGATGGAGGGGCTGCGCACGGAAGAGGCTGCCGCCGAATCCGAGGCAGACGGCCAGACGCGCGAGGCCTTGCGCAAGCGGCTGCAGGCGCCGCGCCGTGCGGCTGCTCTGGCTTGCCTCGGAGGTCGGCCCGATCCGCCGTTGCCGCCCCAACGCATGGCGCAGCCGCCGGCTTCCGTGACGCTTGTGCCCGTACCCTCTGCGGCGGCGCCGGCTGCGCGTCCCTCGACGCCCCCGCCCGCAATTCCGCGTCCCGCACCGCCGCCGCCGATGGTGACAGCGTGCGACGCCACGGGCTGCTGGGCCAGCGACGGCACACGGTTGCAACGGGCAGGCCCCCTGCTGCTCGGGCCGCGCGGACCGTGCAACGTGCAGGGCGTTGCACTTCATTGCCCCTGACGGACCCCATCGTCGTCCACCGTCCATTCGGACAAATGTTGCGGACGATCGTCGCAAGCCGGTCCAAGCGGCCCTCACCGGGCACATGCGTTGCCTGGCCGCCGGAAGCATCGTCGCCACCGCCATGCCCGCGCCCACTCCCATTGGACGATCCCTCGACGAACGCCGGCACGCCATCGTCGACGGTCGACGCCCGGGCGGCCAGCGGCAAGATGTGCTCGAGTGGCTCGCAGGTCTGCGTTCCCGCTGGGCCGCAACGCTTCGACAATGGCAGCAGCGTCATGCAGCCTCACGCCAGCAGTGGCGCGACGCGCTCGCCGAGCCCGATCCGTTGGAGCGCCATCGACGCGCGCTCGCCCTGTCGCTCGACCAGCCGCCGATGCAGGGCAACCGGGTGGATGCACTGCCCGATGCACGAGCCGCGGGCATCGAGATGCTCGACGCCATCGCAATCGCCCGCGACCATATCAATATCGAAGCTTGCCTTGTCGAGACCGAAGGCGCCGGCCCCGAGCTTGCGAAACGCCTCATCGCAAAGCGACGCGAGGGTGTGAAAGTCAATGTGTTGCTCGACCGCTCCCGCTGTCTGCCCGCATTCGGCGGACGTCTGAACGAGTTGCGCGAAGCCGGCGTACAGATGTGCCGTCGTGAGCCACTGCCAGCTGCCTCGCGCAAGCGTGCCCAGAGCGCGCCGGATCCCGACCTCCCTCTCGAACTGCTCATCGTCGATGGGCGCATCGCCTTCATCGGATCGATGTCCTGCATTCGCCGCGCCTTGTCCGCATCGAACATGCGATGGCCCGAGACGGGTCAGCCTTGGCGTGACCTTCATGTGCGGATTCAAGGACCGGTCGTCGCCCGGCTGCAGGAGCTGTTCATCGATCATTGGTGCGCCCAGGCTGGAGCGCACCCTCGTCTCGCCCGCTACTTCCCTCCACCGAAGCCGGCCGGCGTGCAGGACGTGGGCGTGGCAAGTCACTCCGCACTCGGCGCCTCCCTGTGGCACGCCATCGAGCTTTCGCAGGACCGCGTGTGCGTCATGGCCGCCGGGTTCGCCCCTCCGCGCCGCATCTTGCACGCCCTGTGCCGCGCAGCTCAACGCGGGGTGGCCGTGAGCGTGGTTCTGTCCCGACCCCGGGATCATCGGCCCTCGCTTCGATGCGCTCCGTACCAAGGCATGCTGTTGGGCTCCGGTGTCCGCCTGTTCGAGCGCCGCCAGACAACGCCGCGGACGAAGGCCGTCGTGATCGACGGCGCATGGGCCGGCGTCGGCTTGTGCGGACTCGAGCGGCGCCGCATGAGTAACGAGGCCGAGGCCGAGGCCGAAGTGGTGATGGTCGATGCGGACGTGGCCAGTGAACTCGAGAACCTGTTCACCGACCAGCTCGCGAGTGCGATTGAAGTCACGCTGCCTTGGAACTGGCGCCATCGGCTGCAGTGCGCACTGCAAAGCCTCGGCTTGAGACCGGGGCGACGCTGATCGGATTTCAAGGGCCGCCATAAGCAGTCAAGCGGTCTTGATGCCGTTGCTCTTGAGCCGATCCGCGATCGTGAAGTACAGGCCGCTCAACACCTCCTTCTGGCTGTAGCGCCGACCGTCGTACCACACCAGAAGCTCGAAGCCGATGGCTGTCCCGCCCAGACTCGTGAGCGCCACCGAAGGCGCGGGCTCACGCTGCACGCCGGGGTGATCAACCGCAGCCTCCAGAAGCAAACGTTCGACCAGCCGCACGTCGCTGTCGGGCGCGACGCCGACCGGCACGCGGACGCGGATGTCGCGCTCGAGATAGACGTAATTGGTGACGTTGTCTGTAATGAACCGTTGGTTCGGCACCAGGATCGCGATGCGGTCGGGCGTGACGATCGTCGAGCGCCTTGCCCCGATCTGTTGCACGACGCCCTCCACCCCGGCCAACTCGATGCGGTCGCCGACCTGTATCGGCCGCTCGAACATGATGATCAGGCCGCTGATGAAGTTGCTGATGATGTTCTGCAACCCGAACCCCACGCCCACGCCGACCGCGCTGGCGACGACTGCGAACGCCGTCAAATCGATGCCTGCGTTCTGCAGCACCACCACGGTCCCGACGATGAGGATGGTGTAGTGGACGAGCGCGCTCACTGCCGCCCGCGTGCCGCGGTCCAGCTCGGTGCGGTCGAGCAGACGTGCCATGGTCCAGCGGCTCAGGCGGAAGGCCACGAAGTACAGCACGGCCGCCATGACCACGAGCTTCAGCAGCGAAGACATCGTGATCACCGTCTTGCCGAGGGTGAACAGCTCGAGGTCGTATTCCGGCAATCGTGTGCGTAGAAACTGCCAATCCATCGACAACGTCCGTGCGTCCTGCCCGTGTCTCAGACGACGTTGCTGGTGGGATGCGGAACGCCCT
>DASTGE010000252.1:0-4068 GCA_035719405.1 Burkholderiaceae bacterium | reverse complement strand
GTACACCAGCGTAGGGAAAATCCTTTAGCCGCCCTCAAATGGCAAACTTCCGCGCCAGCCCTTGCGGCCGCATCGTGTCGTACTCTTCGAACGGCTGGTGAATCCAGGGACTGGTCGGAAGCAACTCGACGAAATAGTCCGGCGTGTACGTTGACACACCCTTGGTCCAGATGACCGCAGAACGCAATTCGCTGATTGCCGGCATGCCGCGCAGCCGGTCCACCACCGCACGCAAGGTAACGCCGGAATCGGCGAGATCATCGACCAGCAACACGCGTCCCGCGAGTTCTCCCTTCGGCATGGTGATGTACTTCGCGATGTCGAGCCGGCCCTGGATGGTGCCTCCCTCAGCCCGATAGGAACTGGTCGACATGATCGCCAGCGGTTTGTCGAAGACCCTCGACAGCACATCGCCTGGACGCATTCCGCCGCGCGCAAGACACAGGATCTGGTCGAACTGCCACCCGGAGTTGTGGACCTTGAGCGCCAACCGTTCGATCAGCATGTGGTACTCGTCCCATGACACGTAAAGGTGCTTGCCGTCGTCGGTCAGCATGTCTTGGCGCTCCAGGATGAGCTCTTTCAGGCTTGGAATGGATGACGCAGCAGGATCGTGTGGTCACGGTCCGGCCCGGTGGAGACCATGTCTATCGGCACGCCAATGTGCTGCTGCACCCGCTCGAGGTAGCGCCGCGCATTGAGCGGCAAATGTTCCCACTTCGTGAGACCGGCAGTGCTCTCGCTCCAGCCGGGGAAGGTTTCGTAGATCGGCTTGCAGGCAACAATGTCGTCGGCGTCCAGCGGCAGGATGTCGGTATGCCGGCCCTTCAGCTCGTAGCCGACGCAGACAGAAATTTCGTTCAGACCGTCGAGCACGTCGAGCTTTGTAATGCAGACGCCGGAGATGCCGTTGATGATGGTCGAGCGCTTGAGGGCGGCCGCGTCGAGCCAGCCGCAGCGGCGGGCGCGTCCAGTGACCGTCCCCCGCTCCTGGCCCACAGTGGAAAGGTGATGTCCCACGGTCCCCGTATCGTCGATCGGCAATTCGGTCGGGAAAGGACCGCTGCCCACCCGCGTCGTGTACGCCTTGGTGATGCCCAGCACATAGTGCAGTTTGTCGGGCCCGACTCCGGCGCCGGCAGCCGCATTGCCGGCCACGCAGTTGCTCGACGTGACGTACGGATAGGTGCCGTGGTCGATGTCCAGCAGTGTGCCCTGAGCGCCTTCGAAGAGGATGTTCTGGCCATCGCGGTTTGCGCTGTGGATCAGGTATCCCACGTCGGCCATCATCGGCTTCAACTCCTCGGCGACCTTCATCGCATGGTCGAAGATCGGCTGGAATTCAAGCGGCGTCGAATGGAGGTAGCCGGCCAGCGCGAAGTTGTGCAGCTCGAGCAGTTCACGCAGCCTGTCGGCGAAGCGCTGGGGATGCTTCAGGTCCTGCACGCGCAGCGCGCGACGCGCGACCTTGTCTTCGTAGGCCGGACCGATGCCTTTGCCCGTGGTGCCGATCTTGCCCGCGCCACTGGTCTCGCGCACCGACTCCCGCGCCTTGTCCACCGCCACATGGAAAGGCAGGATCAGCGGGCACGATTCACTGAGGTAAAGCCTGGAACGGACCTCCAGGCCCGCTGCTTCCAAGCGCTCGATCTCGCCCAGCAGGTGAGTGGGATCGACCACCACACCGTTGCCGATATAGCAGGCCACACCTTCACGCATGATGCCCGAAGGGATCAGCTGCAAAGCCGTCTTCTTTCCGCTGATCACCAGCGTATGACCTGCGTTGTGGCCTCCTTGGAAACGCGCGACGCCCTGGGCATGATCGGTGAGCCAGTCCACCACCTTGCCCTTGCCTTCGTCGCCCCATTGAGTTCCCACCACGACCACATTTCGGCCGGGCGAGCGAGTGTGTGCTTGTTGCATGTCTGCTGCAAATCCGTGAACGTATGGCTGGCCGGCACTTTTCAGGCCGGCGATAACGGGCGCACGCTCCAGCGGCCGCCCTCGGCAACCAGCTCGCGATCGCACGCGAATTCCTCGCCCTCATGACCGTGTCCGGGCAGGATGCATACCACCGTCTCGCCCTGCGCGCGCAACTGCCGGATGGCTTCGCGCAAGGCCGCATCCTCCCCCCACGGCGCGCGGACGGCGGCCCGCAACGGACCCGCGGAGGCACTCTCGGCAAGCGTCTTCACATCGAGGCTGAAACCCACCGCCGGCCGATTGCGGCCGAACACTGCGCCGACTTCGTCGTAGCGCCCCCCGCGCAGCAGGGCATCCGACGATTTCGGGTCGTACACGGCGAATCGGGGCCCGCTGTAGTAAGCGTATCCGATCGTGTCGGAGAGGTCGAAACCAACCTTGAGGCGAGGGTACACGGCCTGGAGGTGAGTCTTGAGCCAGAGCAGGTCGTCGAGCGCCTGGGTGATCAGGGGCCGGTGGGGCAAATCGCATCGGGCCAGCCCGATGACATCGTCACCGCCATAAAGCGACAAGAGCCGCTGCAAGGCGCGGCGCACCTCGTCGGGGAATCCGCTCGACAGCCCATCGACCGCGCTTGCGTCCTTGGAACTGAGCGCCGATATGAGGTCGTCAAGGGGTTCGCCCTCGATGGGAAGGCCCTGGAGCACACCTTCGACAATGCGCGCGTCGCCAAGGTCGAGCACGGGGTCGGCTACGCCGGCGGCCTGAAGGCAGTCCATCGCCAGCTCCTGCACTTCGAGATCAGCCTCCAGGCCGGCGTGGCCGTAAATCTCGGCGCCGAATTGCAGGGGCTCACGCGTGCCATGCAATCCTGAAGGCCGGGTAAGCAGTACCGGGCCGCAATAGCACAACCGGGTCACTCCCTCTCGATTGAGAAGGTGCGCGTCGATGCGCGCGACCTGTGGCGTCGTATCGGCCCGCACACCGAGGGTGCGACCGCTGAGCTGGTCGACCAGCTTGAAGGTCTTGAGGCCAAGTTCGCGGCCGGTGCCCGACAGCAGCGATTCGAGGTGCTCGAGCAGCGGCGGCATGACCAGCTCGAAACCGTACCGCCGCGCGGCATCCAGCAGACTTCGCCGCAACTCTTCGATGCGGCGGGCCTCGGAAGGCAAGACATCGGCGATGTGCTCGGGCAGCAGCCAAGCAGACGACATGAAGGACCCGGGAGATGAAAAGAAGAATTGTATCGGCAGGCTTCACGCGGCCCGCCGGCCTACGTAAAGGCAAGACGGACGACAATGACCGCGGTCAAGGTTCAAGGCCACGCGAGAATGAGCAGCAAGAGCCCGCTCAACATGCTCGCCAGACCGATAAAGCGAATCTGACCGTCGGTCATTCGCAGCACGCGCTCCAGCACGGCACGCCATGAGCCGGGACTGAAGAAGGGCATCATCCCCTCGAACACCAGCATCAGCGCGAAGCCGCCAAGCAGCAGCGACGCCATGTCCCCTCACTCCTTCACTTTCTCGCCGGTGCGGCCGCCCCGGCCGTCGTGCTGCCACTGCCCCTCAAGGCCTTAAAAAAGTCGCTGCTCGGGTCAACGACCATGACGTCCGATTTGCTTCGGAAGGTCGAGCGGTAGGCCTCGAGGCTGCGATAGAACTGCGCGAACTGCGGGTCGCGTGCGAAGGCGTCTGCATAGAGGGCCGAGGCCTTTGCATCGCCCTCGCCCTTGATCTTCTGGGCATCCCGATACGCTTCTGCCACGATCACCTCGCGCTGCTTGTCGGCGTCGGCGCGGATTCGCTCGGCTTCAGCCGCGCCCGTCGAACGAAGTTCATTGGCGACCTGCTTGCGCTCGGACTCCATGCGACGATAGACCGAGTCGGTGATGTCCGCGACGAAGTCGACCCGCTTGATCCTCACGTCGAGGATGTCGATGCCGAACGCTTTGGCTTCATCGGTCAGACGGGCTCGCACGTCCTGCATCACCTTCTCGCGCTCGGCGGATAACACGGCGCGCACGGTGCGTCGCGTGATCTCCTCGTTGAAGGCCGCCTGCACCACCGGACTCAGCCGGCTTTCGAGGTTGCGTATGTCGACCCCGTTGTTGCGGATGAACTGGCGCGGCTCCACGATCCGCCA
>DASTGE010000251.1:0-2028 GCA_035719405.1 Burkholderiaceae bacterium | reverse complement strand
GAAGGGACCGGTCGAGCGCAAGGTGGTGCGGGTCGTGACGCCGGGTACGGTGACCGACACGGAGCTGCTGTCCGATCGGGTCGACGCGCTTCTTGTCGCGGTCGCACGCCAGCGCGCGACGTGGGGGATCGCCTGGCTGGGAATCGCGAGTGGACAGCTGGGCATCACCGAGTGCGGCGAGCGCGAACTGGCAACATGGCTGGCACGGCTGGATGCGGCCGAGGTGCTCGTCGATCGCGAAGAGGTGCCCGAGGCGGTGCGGCAATGCGGCGGGGCGATCACGCATCGGCCCGGCTGGCAGTTCGACGCCGAGCTGGGACGTCGCAAGCTGTGCGAGCAGCTGCGCGTCAGCTCGCTCGCAGGCTACAACGCTGATGATCTTCGAACCGCTCACGCTGCCGCCGCCGCGTTGCTGGCCTTCGCAGAGCACACGCAGGCCCGCGCGCTGTCGCATGTGCGGACGCTGCACGTCGCGCGGGCGAACGAACTGCTGGACTTGCCGCCAGCCACGCATCGCAACCTCGAGCTGACGCGCACGTTGCGCGGCGAGGATGCACCAACGCTGCTGTCGCTGCTCGACACCTGCCGCAGCGGCATGGGCAGCCGCACGCTGCGACATTGGCTCACTCACCCTGTCCGTGACCGCGCAGTTCCAACGGCGCGGCACGATGCCATCGACGTGCTGCTCGCTCGAGGCTTCGAGCCCTTGCGCGAGGCGTTGCGCCATGTGAGCGACGTCGAGCGCATCGCCTCGCGTGTCGCGCTGAGGCAGGCGCGTCCGCGTGAACTGACCGGCCTTCGCGCCACGCTCGCTCACCTGCCCGCATTGCGCGAGAGCGCTCCGCACGGAACAGCGCTGCTTGACGATCTCCATCAAGCGCTGCAGCCCGCGCCCCAGATCGCCGCGCTGCTGCAGCAGGCCATCGCCGAGGAACCTGCCCTCCTGTTGCGCGACGGTGGGGTGATCGCGCCCGGCTACGACGCTGAACTCGACGAGTTGCGAAGCATCAGCCAGAACTGCGATGCCTTCCTGCTCGATCTGGAGGCGCGCGAACGCACGCGCACAGGCATCGCCAATCTGCGGGTGCAATACAACAAGGTGCACGGCTTCTACATCGAGGTCACCTCCAGCCAGCTCGACCGTGTGCCGATCGACTACCAGCGCCGGCAGACGTTGAAGAACGGCGAGCGCTTCATCACGCCCGAGCTGAAGGCGTTCGAGGACAAGGCACTGTCGGCCCAGGAGCGCGCACTGGCACGCGAGCGCATGCTGTACGAGCAGGTGCTCGACGAATTGCAGCCTCATCTTCCGGCGCTTTCCGCGCTGGCCCGCGCGCTCGCGACGCTGGACGCGCTCTCAACGCTGGCGGAGCGGGCTTCCACGCTGGCGTGGTGCCGGCCACAGTTCGTCACCCATCCATGCATGGAGATCGAGGCCGGACGGCATCCGGTGGTCGAGCAGCGCCTGCGCGAAACCGGAGCCGGCGAGTTCATGGCCAACGACTGCAGGCTCGACGCGAAGACGAAGGTCCTCGTCATCACCGGACCCAACATGGGCGGCAAGAGCACCTTCATGCGGCAGGTCGCGGTGATCACGCTACTGGCCGCGATGGGCTCGTTCGTTCCGGCCGCGTCATGCCGGCTCGGGCCCATCGATGCCATCCATACCCGCATCGGCGCGGCCGACGACCTCGCCAACGCGCAGTCAACGTTCATGCTGGAGATGACCGAGGCGGCAGCGATCATCCACGGAGGCACCGAACAATCGCTGGTGCTGATGGACGAGATTGGTCGGGGCACTTCGACCTTCGACGGCCTGGCGCTGGCCAGCGCCATCCTGAGTCACCTGCACGACCGCACCAGGGCCTTTACGCTGTTTGCCACGCACTACTTCGAGTTGACCGAATTCCCGCGACGGCACGAGCGCGCCATCAATGTGCACGTCTCAGCCGCGGAGAGCGGGGACGACATCGTCTTCCTGCACGAGATTCAGCCCGGGCCGGCGAGCCGCAGCTACGGCGTGCAGGT
>DASTGE010000250.1:0-2723 GCA_035719405.1 Burkholderiaceae bacterium | reverse complement strand
GTGTGACGCCCGCGATTGTCGAACACGGTGGCCGCATCGTGAAGTGTTATTCGGCGTGCAATTTTGACCCCCTGAGCTGGGGGATCGGCGTCCAAAATTGACCCCCTGAGGTGTGGCCGTTGCAGGCTTCCCGCTTTGATTCGAAGCGGGTGGTCAGGGGATGCTGGTCGTGGAGACGGTTGCGCGGATACGGCGCGAGCACTTCGTCAAGGGCAAGACGATCAAGGAGATTGTCCGGGACCTCAAGGTGTCCCGGAACACGGTCCGCAAGGTGCTGCGCTCGGGGGAGACCTCGTTCGAGTACGAGCGCGAGATTCAACCGAGACCGAAGTTGGGGCGATGGACCACGGATCTCGAGCAACTGCTGGCGGCCAATACGGTTCGCCCCACGCGCGAGCAGCTGACGCTGATCCGGGTCTTCGAGGAGCTGCGCGGGCGCGGCTATGACGGCGGCTACGATGCGGTGCGCCGTTATGCCCGACGCTGGGCCAAGCAACACGGTCAAGCAACGGCGGCGGCCTATGTCCCGCTCAGCTTTGCACCCGGCGAAGCCTACCAATTCGATTGGAGCCACGAAGTCGTTCTGCTCGGCGGTGTGACGGTGATCGTGAAGGCTGCTCACGTCCGGCTCTGTCACAGCCGGATGCTGTTCGTGCGCGCCTATCCACGCGAGACGCAGGAGATGGTGTTCGACGCCCATGATCGGGCGTTCGCGCTGTTCAAGGGCACCTGCCGGCGCGGCATTTACGACAACATGAAGACTGCGGTGGAGACGGTCTTTGTCGGCAAGGGTCGGCAGTACAATCGCCGCTTTCTGCAGATGTGCAGCCATCATCTCGTCGAGCCGGTCGCCTGCACGCCAGCGTCAGGCTGGGAGAAGGGCCAGGTCGAGAATCAGGTCGGGTTGGTCCGCGAGCGCTTCTTCACACCGCGGCTGCGGTTCAAAAATTACGACGAGCTGAACGCCTGGTTGCTCGACAAATGCATCGCTTACGCCAAAGCGCATCGCCATCCCGAACTGACCGAGCAGACGATTTGGGAGGCGTTCGAAGCGGAACGGGCAAAGCTCGTTCCCTATGCTGGCCGGTTCGACGGCTTCCACGCGGTGCCGGCGTCGGTCTCCAAGACCTGCCTGGTCCGCTTCGACAATAACAAATACTCGGTAGCGGCCAACGCGGTGGGGCGTCCGGTCGAAGTCCACGCCTACGCGGATCGCATCGTTATCCGCCAGGACGGCCGGATTGTCGCCGAGCATCCTCGCTCGTTTGGCCGCGGCGAGACGATTTACGACCCCTGGCATTATGTCCCGGTGCTCGCCCGCAAACCTGGCGCCTTGCGCAACGGCGCTCCCTTCAAGGACTGGGTGTTGCCCGCCGCGATGGAGCGCGTGCGGCGCAAGCTAGCTACTGCCGGCGACGGCAATCGGCAGATGGTCGACATTCTCACGGCAGTGCTGACCGACGGATTGCCGGCGGTCGAGGTGGCCTGCAGTGAGGCTATCGCCCACGGCGTCCACTCCGCCGACATCGTCCTCAATATCCTGGCCCGCCAGCGCAATCCCGCACCGCCAGCCACGATTCTCACGCCGGCCGCGCTGACGCTGCGCCACTCACCGATTGCCGATTGTGCCCGTTACGACAACCTCAGGAGAACCATCTGATGGAACGATCCCAGCTCTTCGACCTCATGGGCGAACTTCAGCTCTATGGCATGAAGGCCGCCTTCGACGAGATCATGGCTACTGCCGTCAAGCGCCAGCATGACCCCCAGCGCATCATCGGCGATTTGCTCACCGCCGAGATCAGCGAGAAGCAGGCGCGCTCGATCAAATACCAGCTCACGATCGCCAAGCTGCCGCTTGCCAAGGATCTCGATGACTTCCAGTTCGAGGGCACGCCGATCAACGAGACCCTCGTGCGCGATCTCGCTGGCGGTGGCTTCCTCGCGCAGCAGCGCAACACCGTCCTGGTCGGCGGCACCGGGACTGGCAAGACCCACCTCGCCATCGCGATTGCCCGAAGCTGCATCCGCGCTGGCGCCCGCGGCCGGTTCTATAATGTCGTTGATCTCGTCAACCGGCTCGAATCCGAGGCTCGCAATGGCCGCCAGGGACGGCTCGCCGATCACCTGACCCGGATGGACTTCGTCGTTCTCGACGAACTCGGCTATCTGCCGTTCGCCCAGTCCGGCGGCCAGCTCCTGTTCCACCTCATCAGCCGACTCTACGAGCGCACCTCGGTGCTCGTGACTACCAATCTGGCGTTCGGCGAATGGCCGAGCGTCTTCACGGACGCCAAGATGACGACCGCGCTGCTCGATCGTCTAACCCATCACTGCGACATCGTCGAAACCGGAAACGATAGTTGGCGCTTCAAAAGCCGGGAAGATGATTACGTCCCAACCCGCTCTCGCGGCGTCTCCGCAACCCCGACCAGCTCCGACGCCGCGAGCGCTACCGCTAAGACTCGTGGCCGGAGGGGGTCAAAATTGCTCGCCGATCAGGGGTCAATTTTGGACGCCGATTGACAGCCGACCATGTGAAGGGTGTTCTTACCCATATCGATTCCGATGGTGGTGACTGCGCGAACGGTGGACCTGCGAGGCATGGCGATGCTCCTGCTCCTGACAAGCCCCCACGCACTCTGCGAGCCGTTGGGGGCGGGAGCGCGGCCGGCCCATCCCATTCGCGACATTTTGCGAGGGCTAAACTTCAGGTCGCTTTG
>DASTGE010000249.1:0-7531 GCA_035719405.1 Burkholderiaceae bacterium | reverse complement strand
AGATGTCGATGACCTCCTGCACCTCGCCCAGTCCTTCCGTGCGGATCTTGCCGACCTCGATGGAGATCAGCTCGCCGAGCGCCGCCTTGTGCCGGCGCACCAGCTCGCCGAAGGCCCGCACCACGGAGCCGCGCAGGGGGGCCGGCACCTCACGCCATTGCAGGAAGCGCTCCTGAGCAAGCGCCGCCGCCCGCTCGGCATCCTCGTCGCCGTGGGCCGGCACGCGGGCGATCACACGTTGGGTGATCGGCGAGCGCACCTCGTGCGGCCCCTCGTCAAGCTGGATGCCGATGTGGTCGAACAGTTCGGTCACGCGGAAAGCGAGGTCCGGAAGAGCCATCGTCTGCCTCTCTTGAGGATCGGTTCACAACGCAGTGTGCAGCAGCGGGCAAGACAAGGCGAGCGCAGACGCCTTTACTCCTCGTTGTGGTTGCGGCGCCGACGAGCCGTGACCGTGCGCAGCGGCTGCGGGATCGGCAACCGGACCTCCGATTTCACCTCCTTCAGCACAACGCTGGAGCGAACGTGGGTGACACCCGGCAGCTTGAAGGCGGTCTCGTGCAGGAAATGCTCGTAGGCCCGGATGTCCTGCACCAGTACCTTGATCACGTAGTCGGCCTGACCGGTCGTCGAGTAGCAACTGACGATCTGCGGGCAATCGGCCACAGCGCGCTCGAATCGGCGAACCTCGTCTTCGCCGTGGCGGGTGAGGTTGATCTCGGCAATCACGCACAGCGAAAGTCCCACCTTCTCGCGATCGATGAGCGCCGTGTACCCCTTGATGATCCCTGAAACCTCCATCTCCTTGACCCGCTTCCAGCACGGCGTGCCCGAGAGGCCGACACGCTCGGCCAACTGCTGCACCGTCTGTCGGGAATCGCGCTGCAGCTCCGTCAAAAGCATCACGTCATGCCGGTCCAGATCTTCCATCTCAGGTTCGAAGGCGTCAGGCAAACAGACGGTCAGCATATGCCCTAGCGGCATCAAGTCCCTCCGAATGGCGATTCAGCACTTGCCAAATATCTTGCACTGGATTACTTTCACACCGAAGTCCAGATCTGAACCATGGAATCGACACAGCCCTCCTTGTCCTCCGTCAGTACGCAGCAGATGTCCGACGCGGGCCTGCGAGCGTTCGAGCGCATTGCCGAGAAATGGAGGCTCAGCGTCGACGAGCAGTTGTGCCTGCTGGGGGATCCTCCCCGTTCCACCTATTTCTCCTGGCGCAAACACCCACAGGGCGCGAAGCTGTCGCGAGACACGCTGGAGCGCCTGTCGTACCTCCTCGGCATTTACAAGGCACTTCAGATTCTTCTGCCAGACGCCGCGCGCGCCGATGCGTGGGTGCGGCAGCCCAATGGCGCGCCGCCGTTCGGCGGGCGCTCTGCGCTGGAGCGCATGCTGGCCGGCAATGTCGCCGACCTGCACCTCGTGCGCAGCTACCTGGACTCGGCGCGTGGCGGCTGGGCATGAGGCAGTCCCAATGGTGCCGCCCGACATTCATCGGCGCCGAGTTCGTTGGCAGCCCGCGTGGCGCGTGGTCCCGACGCGATATCCCACGGTGTACCTCTTCGACCGCATTGCCGACCCCGCCGATTTCGACGCGCTCTACGCACTCGAAGCCCTCACCAACGAGCGAGTGCGAGACGAGTTGGGTGACGTCTCCCTGGTGCCTCCCGAGGAGCGGCTACTCGGCCCCGGCAGCGGGCCGATCATGGCGGCTTTCACGCACCTCAACCCCGCGGGCAGCCGCTTTTCGGACGGCAGCTACGGGGTCTTCTACGCGGCGCGCGATCGTGAAACAGCGATCGCGGAAACGCGACATCACCACGGGAAGTTCATGGCTGCCACCCGAGAGCCGCCGACCCATCTTCCGATGCGGCTGTATCGCGTCGACATCAATGCCACGCTGCACGACCTGAGGGCCGGCGACCTGGATCCCGCGATCCACTCGCCGGACAGTTATGCCGCGTCGCAATTGATCGGCCGGCGCCTGCGCGCCGCCGGTTCGGCAGGGGTGATGTACCAAAGTGTCCGCCACGAGCGCGGCCAGTGCGCGGGCCTTTTCAAGCCCCGCGGCGCCCAGCAGTGCCTGCATTCGGCTTACCTGCTGTATCGATGGGACGGTAGCAGCTTCTCTGACGTGTATGAGAAGCTGGACTAGGCACCCGGGCGGCACAAATCGAGGCCCGCGCCGGGGCGCTTTGCCGTGCCAGACTGAGTTGCGCTTTCGCGCCGAACCCTCGTTCCGACAATGGCTCACCACCCGCTCGCTCTCCTGCAGAAAAGCCCTGGAACGTTTGGTGACCCTCCACCCGAGGCCTGAAGCCAGCTGCTGTCGTCGTGCTGTGCCGGCCGACCTGCCGGAGCACCTCCGGCTCGACTGGTTATTGCGCGCAAGATCATTGGCATCCAGACGAAGCTCGCCTGCGCCTTGGCATCGCGCAATGGGTGGCCGGCCGCAGAGGGCAGCGCGCGAAACGCTGCGCACGGTTCAAGGCAACGACGGCAGCTCGGAGCTGGCGCGTATGCGGGCCTTGCTGGCCCAGGCCGGCTCTCGGACACACTGAAACGTCGCGCATTGCTTTCCCGAACGGTCATTTCTGACAACTCCAGGCCAAAAGCCGTGAGAACAAGCCATTGCGTTCGTCTTGACACAGCGCACAATGTGCGGTTGCAACACGCCGCTCGACGAGAGCGGTTCGCTCTGCCCTCAAGGAGTTGACGATGGGCGTGACAACATGGCAGCCGGGCGTGAGCCCCGACAGACGCATCAATCCGGATCGACGGGTGCCGCCCTCGATCCTGTCTCAAGAATCCCTGGCGCGAATCATCGTGGAAACACGAGGCCCGGAGACATTCGCCGGCCGTGCATTGCAGGAACTCGCCCGTCGCCGGGCCGCCGAGGGCGATGCCACAGGTGACGACGAGATCATCATCTATTCGCTTCGGGGTCAGTGGCTGGTAGGGAGGGTGCGCGAAATCCGCGAAGCCGTTCTCGCCGCTGCAGCCGCCTCGTGCAGGCGCCGCGCCTCGCGATCCGGTTCGGAACCAGAACTGGAGGAGGCCGCGAGCGAGACGGCCGATGACCGGCCCGAGCGGTCTTCTGGGATGCCGCGGCCCGTGCGTAGCTGAACTGCCACGTTCAGGTTGCCTACTCGGTCCGCGTCACTTTCGACAGATGCCGCGGAGAGTCGACATCAAGACCGCGGGTACGCGCCAACTCTTGGTCGCCGCCACGCTGGTTTCCGGCCCCGCATGCAGCGGGAACAGCCACTCCGCAGCATGGGCCAGGGGCGAGGCGACCGAAGGCAGCGACCTGCTCCTGGTCGCTGGCCAGCAGGCGCGCTACCGCAGCGGGCGCTTCGCGCGCCTCAGCAAGCATCCGCGAGATCAATCTCCTCTCCTTCGACGACCACGGCCTGAAGCTGCAAGTCGCGGTCCAACACCACGAGGTCAGCCTGTGCGCCGGGCTCCAACCGGCCTCGATCGTGCAGGCCGAGAAAATCGGCTGCATGAGTGGACATGCGGCGCGAGGCATCGGAGAGACACTGGCCGAGATCGACCAGGTTGCGCAGCGCCTCGTCCATGGTGAGGGTACTGCCGGCGAGCGTTCCGTCGGCCAGCCGCACCCCGCCCTGGCACTTGGTTACCGTCTGACGCCCCAGACGGTACGCTCCGTCTGGCATGCCGCACGCTGCTGTGGAATCGGTGACGCAGTACAGGCACGGAATGGCCCGCAGCGCTGCGCGGATCGCGCCGGGGTGGACATGCAGCAAATCGGGAATGATCTCCGCGTACCTGGCATTCGCCAGGGCAGCGCCCACGATGCCCGGCGCCCGATGGTTCAGCCCGGTCATCGCGTTGAAGAGGTGCGTGAAGCTCGCAGCCCCGGCGTCGAGCGCAGCCACCCCTTCCTCGTAGCTGCCGCTGGAGTGGCCGATCTGGACCTGGATCCCGAGGTCCCGCAGCCCACCGATGAGCTCGAGGCTGCCCGGCAACTCGGGCGCAAGCGTGAGCAGCCGTATGGGAGCCAGCGCCGCCAGCGCCGTGATCTCGGCCAGCATCGGAGAACGGGCGAAATCGGGTTGCGCGCCCAGCCTGCGCGGGTTGATGTACGGCCCTTCGAGATGAACACCAAGGACTCGGGCACCGCCGGCTGCTCGCGTCCGGCATGCGGGAGCGGCCGCCACAAGCGCCGCTTCGATCTCCGGCATCGGAGCGGTCATCGTGGTTGCCAGCAACCCCGTCGTCCCGTGGCGCGCATGAAGCCTGGCGATAACGTTGAGCGCATCATCGCCTTCCATCGTGTCGCGCCCTCCGCCGCCATGCACATGACAATCGATGAAGCCCGGCAGCACGATCGCTCCGGCGTTATCCCGCACTCGGGATTCGTCAACGATCATCCCCTCGATACCGACGACACGACCGTCGAGGTAGGTCAAGGCGCCTCGGACAAAACCTCGCGGGGTGAGGACGTCCCCTTCAATTCGCCTTGGACACCGAAGAACGCCGCGCTCCCCGCTCAAAGCAGTTCCTCGGGAACAAAGGGCATCAACAGCAACTGCTTGAATCGCAGCCAGCTCGAACTGTCGGGCTCGTGGGTCAGGATCATTTCCTGATCCTCGTTTTCGCCGATCCACTCCAGCCTGCCATTCGGCGCCAGCCGGAGCTTGTAGGCGCTTTGCAGGCGGTCGATGTCGATCACCCGGATCAGCTCGCGCGACAGCTGTGGGCTCTTGATGATCGCCCCCAGTTCGGTGTTGATCGTGGCCGAGCGCGGATCGAAGTTCATCGAGCCGATGAACGACACCGAGCGGTCGACGACCACCAGCTTCGCATGCAGCCGTCCGAGGGAATGGCCGAACAGGAACATCCGCTTGTTCTGCTTGACCCGCGAAGAGCTCAGTTCGTAGAGGTTGACGCCCATCTTCAGCAGCTCGACGCGGTACTTCTTATAGCCCAGATGCACGACCGGCTCGTCAGTGGCGCCAAGCGAATTCGTCATCACCGTCACGTCGATTCCTCGATCGCGCAGTTTGCGAATGAGCGCCATGCCACGCGGACCCGGTACGAAGTACGGCGATGAAACGACAACCTCCTTCTTCGCCTTCAAGATCTCCCCGAGGACGTTATAGGTGACGCTCGTCTCGAGCAGCTCGCCGCCGACCTCGCTGTCAAAGGGCTTGTCGGGATGGTCGGCGAACACGTAGGCATCCGCCCAGATCAGACCGAGCCTTCCGCCGTCGAGGTCGTCGGCAATCGGACCGTAGCCCAGCACGTCATTCGTAGGCAGAGCCGGCGGTTCCGGGTTGTTGGCCGGAACCGTTGCCTCGTCGAACTTGCGGCGCAGTTCCTCAGGACTCAAAGCGCTGCTCGCGACTGCATCCAGCGGATAGACCGGCTCACTGTTCCAGTAGCGATCAAACAGCGCTTGCAGCGGCGGGATGACCCAGCCAACGACAAAGGCGTCCAGGTCGACGAAGTTATCCTTCGCACCCCGCAGGTAGTACTCGTTGGCAACGTTGCGGCCACCGATCACTGCCATCGCACCGTCGGCGATAAACAGCTTGTTATGCATCCGGTGGTTGACGCGTCTGAAGTCGTTGAGCGAGACGAGGTAGCGCGCCGTCTGGCCCAGCGAGCGCGCGCAACAGAAGGGGTTGTACACACGGATTTCGACGTTGCGGTATGCCGCCAGCCCCAGCAACAGCTCGTCTTCCCCGGTCGTGTAGTAATCATCGAGGAGCAGCCGCACCCGTACTCCGCGCGCGGCAGCGTCGCGCAACGCCCGCATCAGCCAGCGCCCCGTTTCGTCGCTTGCCAAGTGGTAGTACTGAACATCGAGCGTCGCCTCGGCCCGGCGTGCGAGCTGAACCCTCGTGTCGAGGGAAAAAGAGCCGAGCGGCATCAGCCTGAAGCCAGACAGCGCAGGATCGGGCGACGATTGGCTGGCGATGCGTCCGAGCGACGTGGCGGTGGACAAGGGAACTGCCTCACTCGCGAGCGGCAAGCGGTCGATCTTCGGAAGGCCGGTCGCACAGCCCAAAAGCAACACGAGCAACACGACGGTGATGAGGCCCCGGCATGCAACGCGGGCAAGCCCCAGGGGTGGCAACGGCATCGTTGTCCGGAAGCGAAAGGCGTCGAGGTGCGAGTCCATCTGGGTAAACCGCGAGGGCGCCTCCTTCTCAGAAAAAGCGGGCCCGAACCGAGCGCGATCATAGGACCCGGACCCGTACTGGGGACATCGTCGCGGGAGGCTCGACCCGGGCGCCAGAGGCGCCGAAGCCGGGGCGGCTTTGCCCACGCCTTCCACGATGCCATGTATTCGCACGTCTGCCCCCTTGAAGGCACACTCCGCATCCCTATAATTCGCCCTGTTAGCACTCTGTGGTGACGAGTGCTAACACCCCCTCATAGCAAGTGAATGAGCGCTAACTGTACTTAGCGCTCGCTGAAAGCTCACTGCGAACCCAAGGAGATGCAATGAAACTTCGTCCGTTGCACGATCGCGTGATCGTCAAGCGCCTGGAAAACGAAACCAAGACCGCGTCCGGCATCGTGATCCCCGACAACGCGGCGGAGAAGCCGGACCAGGGTGAAGTGCTGGCCGTCGGTCCGGGCAAGCGCAACGACAAGGGCGATTTCGTGGCCCTGAACATCAAGGTCGGCGACCGCGTCCTGTTCGGCAAGTACAGCGGCCAGACCGTCAAGGTCGACGGCGACGAGCTGCTGGTGATGCGCGAAGAGGACCTCTTCGCCGTGGTCGAGAAGTAAGCCGAGCCGGCTCTTCCGCACCGACGCAAACCCACTGAACCACTGAATTCGGAGAATCAAACATGGCAGCAAAAGACGTTGTCTTCGGCGGCGAAGCACGTGCTCGCATGGTCGAGGGCGTGAACATCCTGGCCAACGCGGTCAAGGTCACGCTCGGCCCCAAGGGCCGCAACGTGGTGCTCGAGCGTTCGTTCGGCGCCCCCACCGTCACCAAGGATGGTGTCTCGGTCGCCAAGGAGATCGAGCTCAAGGACAAGCTCCAGAACATGGGCGCGCAGATGGTCAAGGAAGTCGCTTCCAAGACCAGCGACAACGCCGGTGACGGCACCACCACTGCAACGGTGCTGGCCCAGTCGATCGTCCGCGAAGGCATGAAGTTCGTGGCCGCCGGCATGAACCCGATGGACCTGAAGCGCGGCATCGACAAGGCCGTCACGGCCCTGACCGACGAGCTGAAGAAGGCCAGCAAGCCGACGACGACCAGCAAGGAAATCGGCCAGGTCGGCTCGATCTCGGCCAACAGCGACGAGTCGATCGGCAAGATCATCGCTGACGCGATGGACAAGGTCGGCAAGGAAGGCGTCATCACCGTCGAGGACGGCAAGTCGCTGAACAACGAGCTCGACGTCGTCGAGGGCATGCAGTTCGACCGCGGCTACCTCTCGCCCTACTTCATCAACAACCCCGAGAAGCAATCGGCGTTGCTGGACAACCCCTTCGTTCTGCTCTACGACAAGAAGATCAGCAACAT
>DASTGE010000248.1:0-3178 GCA_035719405.1 Burkholderiaceae bacterium | reverse complement strand
TTCACCGCGCGTTTCCAGCGCCCGACGCTGCGCCTCCGGATTGAGTGCAAGGTAGTTGCTCGGACTCGCAGCATCGATCCACTGCTGAACCGCGAAGCGCACCCGCGCACGGGTCTTCTCGTTGCCCTCGATGCAATCGGCGAGTTGCAAAAGCGTGCGCGCGTTGAGCAGATAGCTCTGCGCAACGAACGCCGTGGCCGGGTTGCCAGCCCAGTCTTCGGCGGCGAAACGCCGGTCAGGGAATTTGGGCACGTCGCCATCGCTCTTTGTCTGCAGGCGGTCGATGGTGTCGTTCCACAGCCGGGACGCCTGCTCGTCGTACTCCGTCTGCAGCCTGGAAAGTGCGTCCGACGATACGTTCAGCCCTGACACCGACTTCCAGATCTCGCCCACGGCCATGCCCAGCGACTGAGCCTGGTTGGCCGCGTGCGCCATGGTGGGAGTAGTCTTGTCCATGTTGTCTCCGGTACTTCTGTGCGGCAGTTCAAGACCCTGGGGCAGCATGAACCGGTCCCGCGGCCAGCCTGTTGCAAGCGAAGGATCTTACCGCATCATGACATCGCATTTCATTTCGCGAAAATACGTAAGGGACTTGCGCAGCTGCCTTCCGTGCGGCGGCAGCCGGTGAGCCCGATCCTTCTCATCGTCGCCATCGGCTGGATGTACGTCGTCGTGATGATGACGGTCGCCGAAGCCATCTCTCCGAATGGGGGATGGCTCGGCGCGGCCATCACCTTCGTGCTGTACGGTGTGCTGCCTTTGTCGCTGGTGCTGTATCTGCTCGCCACGCCCGCCCGTCGAAGGGCGCGCCGGGCGCGCGAGAAGTCTTCGGCTTCAGCGTCGCAACCAGATGGCCGCGGCCATGCGCCCGGTGATTCGATCGCGCCGGAACGAGAAGAAGCGTGAGGCGTCGGAGACAGTGCACCAGTTCCCGCCGGCAATCTCGCTGACCCCGGCCGCGAGCAGCCGATCGCGCGCCAGTCCGGGCAGGTCGGCGAGCCAGCGCTGACCGGCCGCTGCGGGGCGTGGCACGAAACGCTCGGGTCGCGCGTTGCCAAATGCGTGCAGGACATCCGCGCCGACCTCGAAGGCCGATGCACCGATGCATGCCCCCAGCCATGCGACGACCTCATGCGCGCCGCAGCCGGCCGCCTCGCACAAGTCCGCGAGCGTCTTCTCGACGATGCCGCCCGCAAGGCCGCGCCAACCGGCATGGGCCGCAGCCACGCCCCTCCCGCCGGGGGCGGCCAGCAGCACGGGAAGGCAATCGGCGACGGTCACGACGCACGCACGACCGGCACGCGTGGTATAGCTCGCATCGGCCTCGATCCCGGCGCCACTGCACGTCTCGTCCACCTCGCCCTCGTCCAGGCAGACCACGCGCGTCCCATGCACCTGCTTCAAAAGCACCGGCTCCACGCCGATCGCCTCGCGCAGCGTTGCGATGTTGGCTTCAACGTTTGCCGGATCGTCGCCGACGAAACGCCCGAGGTTCATCGAGGCGAACGGCCCGGTGCTGACGCCGCCCGCCCTGGTCGTCATCACCGCGGCGACCGGCTCGCCCGCGTGCCATTGGGGTACGAGCCAATCGGTGTGCATCGAAGAACGCCTCAGCTCTCGGCATCCGGGCACTTCGACGGCTGCGTCTCGTCGAACGCCGGCAGCTTCATGCATTCGTCGAACACGCGCGTCACATTGGGCACATGGTCGAGCCGGCAGTCGAAGCGCCTGGCGTTGAACACTTGCGGGACCAAGATGCAGTCGGCCATGCTCGGTGAGTCGCCATGACAATAACGGCCCGGCTGTGCAGCGAGTTGCCGCTCGACCACCTCAAGCCCGGTCTCTGCCCAATGCTTGTACCAGCGGTTCTTGTCGTCATCGCTGACCTTCATGGAGTGCACGAGGTAGCGCAGCACGCGAAGATTGTTGAGCGGATGGATTTCGCAGGCGATGTCGAGCGCGATCGCTCGCACCCGCGCACGGCCCATCGGATCCTTGGGCAGCAGCGCAGGTTCCGGATGCGTCTCGTCGAGATACTCGATGATCGCCAGCGACTGCGTGAGCATGTGATCGCCGTCCACCAGCAGCGGCACCAGCCGCGACGCGGAGACCGCCTGGTACGACTCGCCGAACTGCTCGTTCTTCGCAAGGTGAACCGGCTTGTAGTCGTATGCCAGCCCCTTGAGTGCAAGCGCAATGCGCACACGGTACGAGGCCGAGGAGCGGAAGTAGTTGTACAGCTGCATTCGCGATTTTTCCCCCTTAACGTGCCACGATCCTGAGCGCCAGTGGCGGCAGTCCCTGCACCTCGGCCTCGATGAGGTCGCCGACCTCCACGCCTGCAACGCCCTCAGGCGTTCCGCTGTAGACGAGATCCCCGGGCTTGAGGTCCCAGGCCGCGGACACATGTGAGATCACTTCTGGCAAGCCCCAGATCAGCTTGCCGATGGTGCTCGATTGCCGCACCTGTCCGTTGACCTTGAGGGCGATGGCCGTATCGGGCCCGATCGCGCACTTGGCGGCCGGCACGATCTCGCCGATCGGTGCGGACTCCTCGAAGCTCTTGCCGATCGACCAGGGCCGACCCTGCTTCTTCATCTCGTTCTGCAGGTCGCGCCGCGTCATGTCGATGCCGACGGCATAGCCCCACACATGCTCCATGGCGCGCTCGACCGGGATGTCCCTTCCGCCTCGCCCGATCGCGACCACGAGCTCCACCTCGTGATGCAGGCTCCTGGTCAGACTCGGATAGTGCATTTGCCCTGTGCTGCCGGCGGCGACAGGCAGCACGGTGTCTGCAGGCTTCAGGAAGAAAAACGGCGGCTCGCGACCGGTATGGCCCATTTCGATCGCATGCTCCACATAATTGCGGCCGACGCAGTAGACCCGATGCACCGGAAAGCGGCCTCCCCCGGCGACAGGCACGCCCGGGATCTCGGGCGGGCTCACGACATAGTCCATGCGGGTCTCCTTTACAGCCTCGGCGTCGGCCGATGATGCCACGGGGCCCAATGGCATCGCAGCAGCACGCATTTGAGGCGACGCCGGATGAGTCCCCGCTCTGGCGCGCAAGGGACTTGTTCAGCGTGCCCTAAACTGGCCCCATGCTCCTTCAAGCGCGCAGCATCAAGCATTGCAAGGCCTGCGGCGCCGCGGTCGAGTACCGCGTGCCTGACGA
>DASTGE010000247.1:0-7444 GCA_035719405.1 Burkholderiaceae bacterium | reverse complement strand
GACCGGTGCCTCGCGAGGCGATGTCCCGATCGCGACAGAGCCGGCGCGTAACCTGGGACCGTGTGCGTCCGATGCCGGCAACGCATGCTTGCCGTCGCAACGAATGAATCGGCGCCGCCCTTTGCGCAGAGTGCGCCGGATCCAGGAACTCGGGGCGCGTGCGATCTTTGAGGCCGGCAAGTAGATCGCCGACGAGGCCTTCGGCCGTGTCACGCTCGATCCACCGCGCCTTGCCCGACACGATGGCCGTCGCATACGCGTCGATGAAGAGCCGGCACAGTCCCATGCTCCTTGCCGATTGCGTGAAAGGCTTCGCTGGCCACCTGAACGCTGCACAGAAACCGAACCAGGTCCCACGTCACCGCCGCCAGGACCGCTTCGTCGGAATCATTGAGATCGAGGGCGGGCGGGATCTCAGCCTTGCACGGCAGATAATCACTCGGCCCCCGGTACCAGGAAATCGCCAACTTGGTTCAAGTACTCATCGCTCGCGAGGACCGCGTCTGAGACTGCGTGCGCACCGCCCTGGTTCTCCGCAAGTGTGGTGTAGCGAGCGACGGCATCCGCTGGCACACGGCAACTGGCGCGAGATAGAGCAGGCTGCTCAGAAGTGTACTTAGAGCGTGAACGCCGCGCTTTTTGAGGCCATCTGTCAACGAAGTGTCAGCGGGGCACTGGTGGCAGGCAAAAGCGGTGCCGTGTTAATGCACCATGCGACGTGGGACGTTGAAACGGCCAAACGGCCGACGTTGCAGAGTTGAAACGCTCGGCGCAGCGAGTCCCGCCTACGGACTACGTAGCCGCACATGGATGGCAATCTGTTCTGCCCGGGCTGCTTTACGAACGTCATTCGGACACCCAAGGACAAGCCGCTGTTCGCCAATGGAAGGAAGGCGTGCTTCGCACATTTGCCCTCCAACAAGCATGTTCGTTGTGATCTCAGTCGACGACGCCGGAGGGCAAGCTGTACGCCACCGGGGAACTGGCGAAGCAGGCAAAAGCGAGGCCGAGTGGAAATGTTTCAATTCGTCGCCCGAACGTCGCGGGTGCAAAGCTTGTGCGGCACGCACCGGGACGGGTTTCATCGGCGATGAATCCTCGGCAAACACTTGTCTGCCATGCAGACATGGGCTTGCCGCAAATGTCTACGCGGGCAGGCAATGCGACCGCAATACATTGCATCGGCTCGCCCAAGACTCTGGCACGCCCCTTGCGCTCTCACGCACGGCTCACCGACCAGCAGGAGACTCGACATGGCTTTCACCACGACGCCCCGGCTTGCGCTGGGCACGATCGCGTTCGCCCTTGCCAATGTCAGCGGCCTTGCCTCCGCTGCCGGCAACGAGGTCCGCATCGCGCACGTCTACAGCAAGACCGGCCCGTTGGAGGCTTACGGCAAGCAGACTCAGACTGGCCTCATGATGGGCCTGCAGTACGCCACCAACGGGACGATGGAGGTGGCGGGCAAGAAGCTGGTGGTGATCGAGAAGGACGACCAGGGCAAGCCGGACGTGGCCAAGAACCTTCTCGGGCAGGCCTATGGCGACGACAAGGCCGACATCGCCGTCGGTCCATCATCCTCGGGCGTCGCGCTGGCGCTGCTGCCTGTCGCGGACGAGTACAAGAAGGTCCTGCTCGTGGAGCCTGCCGTCGCCGACGCGATCACCGGCGAGAAGTGGAACAAGTACATCTTTCGCACCGGCCGCAACAGCTCTCAGGATGCGATCTCCAATGCAGTGGCACTGGACAAGCCGAACGTCAACATCGCGACGCTGGCGCAGGACTACGCGTTCGGCCGTGACGGCGTCAAGGCGTTCAAGGAGGCGCTGAAGACGGCGAAGATCGTTCACGAGGAGTACCTGCCCCAAAACACCACCGACTTCACAGCGGGCATTCAACGTATCGTTGACGCCCTCAAGGACAAGCCGGGCCGCAAGGTGATCGAAGTCATCTGGGCCGGCGGCACCCCTCCATACAACGCCCTCGCCGCGCTCGACCTGAACAAGCGCTACGGCATCGAGGTCGCCACCGGCGGCAACATCCTGCCGGCCATGGCGAGCTACAAGAACTTCCCCGGCATGGAGGGAGCCACCTACTACTACTTTGGCATTCCAAAGAATCCAGCCAACGAATGGCTGGTCGCCAACCACTACAAACAGTTTAAGCAGCCGCCGGACTTCTTCACTGCGGGTGGGATGAGCGCAGGCATCGCGATCGTGGAGGCCTTGAAGAAGACCCATGGCGATGTCAGCACCGACAAGTTGATCCAGGCCATGGAAGGCATGAGCTTCGACACGCCGAAAGGCCGCATGACCTTCCGCAAGGAAGACCACCAGGCCATGCAGTCGATGTACCACTTCAAGGTGAAAGTGGATCCTGCCTTCCCTTGGGGAGTGCCCGAGCTGGTGAGCGAGATCAAGCCCGAGCAGATGAACGTGCCGATCCGAAACAAGCGTTGATCGCTCCGACGCGGCCTCGATCAACGCCAGCCGCGATGCACGGGCCGAGTTCGTATGACCGGGGACGCGAGACGAGTCCCGGCAAGAAGCTCACCTTTCGCGGGGGAGGGTCTCACTGTGGAGACTGGACATGCTTGGCAAGCTGATCTTCCATACGACCGTGGCCGCGGCGCTGCTCGCGGCCGCCGCCTGTGCACCCCGCGCGGCCCCGCTGCCGCAACTGAACATTGACAAGAGCCAGACCACGGTGTCGGGCCTGTCGTCCGGCGGCTTCATGGCAGTGCAGCTTCACGTTGCTTATTCGTCGACCTTCGCCACGGGTGCGGGCATCGTCGCCGGCGGTCCCTTCTATTGCGCGGAGGGCACGATCATCAATGCGACGGGCCGCTGCATGACGCACAACGGATCCATTCCCGTGGAAAGCCTCGTGAGCACCACGGAAAGCTGGGCATCGAGCGGCTGGCTCGATGCCGTATCCAATCTGAAGGCGTCCAAGCTGTACCTGTTCTCGGGCACCCAGGATTCCGTCGTTGTGCAGGGCGTGATGAACGATCTGCTCGCCTACTACCAAAGCTTCGTGACAAACGCCAACATCGTCTACAAGCATGACCTCGGTGCCGAGCACGCGATGATCACCGACGACTACGGCAGCAGCTGCGCGACCAAAGGCTCGCCTTACATCAATGATTGCAACTTCGACCTTGCGGGCGCGATGCTGCAGCAGCTGTACGGCCCCTTGAACGCGCGCAACAACGGCAGCTTGAGCGGCAGCTTCATCGAGTATGACCAGACTGCGTTCATCAACGGCCACGGAATGGCGGGCAGCGGCTGGGCGTATGTGCCCAAGGCATGTGGGGGCGGGCAAACCTGCCGCCTCCACGTAGTGTTGCATGGCTGCAAGCAGAACACGGCCGACATCGGCCAACAGTACGTGCGCAATACCGGCTACAACCGATGGGCCGACACCAACAGTATCGTGGTGCTGTATCCCCAGACGAGTGACGCCGCCGTCAACGGCTGCTGGGACTGGTGGGGGTACGACAGCGCCGATTATTCGAAGAAGAGTGGACCCCAGATGGTGGCGATCAAAACCATGGTCGACCGCATCAGTGGCGGCGCCGGCTCGACACCGACTCCTACACCCACACCGACACCAACTCCGATCCCCACTCCCACGAGCCAGTGCTTTACCGCGAGCAACTATGCCCACACCCAGTCGGGCCGTGCCCATGTGTTGTTCGGCTATACCTATGCAGACGGCTCGAACCAAAGCATGGGACTGTGGAACATTTTCACCACGACGTCTCTGAAGCAGACCGGCCCCGACTACTACGTCATCGGCACCTGCAACTGAAACCAGCGATGCTTGAAACGCGCCACCTCACCATCCGTTTCGGCGGCCATGTCGCGGTCGACCGCGTGTCTTGCGCCTTCGCGAAGGGAACGCTGACCGCAATCGTCGGGCCCAACGGCGCCGGCAAGACGACCTACTTCAACCTCATCTCAGGCCAGTTGCCGGCCAGCGAGGGGCAGGTGCTGCTGAACGGCGAAGACCTTACCCGTATGTCCGCACCGATGCGAACGCGGCGCGGGTTAGGTCGGGCCTTTCAGCTCACCCAGCTGTTCCCGCACCTGACGGTGCAGGAGAACGTGCGGCTGGCCGTGCAGGGGCGATCCCAGGGGCGCGATGGGGGCGGGCTCGACCTGCTGCGAGTCTGGCTGGGCCGTAAGGCA
This sequence comes from Burkholderiaceae bacterium, assembly GCA_035719405.1. Taxonomy (GTDB): domain Bacteria; phylum Pseudomonadota; class Gammaproteobacteria; order Burkholderiales; family Burkholderiaceae_C; genus CAMLIZ01. The sequence continues at coordinate 3,251 of DASTGE010000247.1, read as the reverse complement.
TGGATCGACGAGGCGCGAGGCATCCTGGAGTCGGTGCGATTGCTCGACAAGGCAGGGGCCGCCGCGGCCAGCCTGCCTCACGGCGATCAGCGAAAGCTCGAGGTCGCCCTGCTGATCGCGCTCGATCCACGGGTGTTCATGTTCGACGAACCCACCGCCGGCATGAGCGTGGACGAGGTGCCTGTGATCCTCGACCTGATCCGCGCGCTCAAGACCCGGCGCGACAGGACCATCCTGCTCGTTGAGCACAAGATGGACGTGGTGCGCGAACTGGCCGATCGCATCATCGTGCTGCACAACGGGCAACTCGTGGCCGACGGTGAACCGGCGCAGGTGATCGCATCGCCGGTCGTGCAGCAGGCGTATCTCGGCCAGGCCCCGCTGGCAGAGCCCGCATGAGCCTGGCGGCGGTCGAAACCCACTGACATTCGCACACATTCCATGACAGACATCCTCGAGCTTCAAGGCGTCCACACGCACATTGGTGCCTATCACATCCTGCACGGTGTCGACCTCAAGGTGCGCGAGGGCGAGGTGACGATGCTGCTTGGTCGCAACGGCGCGGGTAAGACGACGACGCTGCGCACGATCATGGGGCTGTGGCAAGCCAGTCGTGGCCGCGTACTGTTCAAGGGCGAGGCGATCGAGCGGCGGCCCACGCCCGATATCGCCTCGGCCGGCATTGCGTACGTGCCGGAGAACATGGGCATCTTCACCGACCTGACAGTGAAGGAGAACATGGTGCTGGCGGCGCGCGCCGCACGCACGGAAGACGACCTGGATCATCGTCGGCTCGACTGGATCTTCAGCCTGTTCCCCGCCTTGAAGAAGTTCTGGCTCTACCCGGCTGGCAAGTTGTCGGGCGGGCAGAAGCAGATGCTTGCCGTGGCGCGCGCCATCGTCGAGCCGCGCGCGTTGATCCTCGTCGACGAACCGAGCAAGGGTTTGGCACCAGCCATCATCCAGAACCTGATCGGGGCCTTTGCCGAGCTCAAGCGGCAGCGCACCACCGTCCTGCTTGTCGAGCAGAACTTTGCAATGGCCAAGGCCCTTGGCGATCGCGTCGCGGGGATGGACGACGGGCGAATCGTGCATGCGGGCCCAATGGCCGAGCTGGCTGCCGACGAGTCGCTGCAACAGCGGCTGCTGGGCCTGTCGCTCGGAGCGCATCAATGATTGCTCTTCTCTTCTTTGCGTCATTTGAGGCCTGCTTTGCCGCTTGATTCGCCAAGGAACCCCGCAGTGACCACCACGACCCTCCACGGCGCCGCCCTTGCGGCCATTCCGAAAGCCGCGTTCGACTACAAGCCCATCGGCCTGCTCGCGATGCTGGCACTGCTGGCGCTGCCGCTCATCAAGAGCCCTTCGACCTGGCTCACCCTCACCATCGCAGGGCTCGCGATGGGCATGATCGTCTTCGTCATTGCGTCAGGCCTCACGCTTGTGTTCGGGCTGATGGACGTGCTCAACTTCGGACACGGCGTGTTCATCGCTTTCGGGGCCTTCGTCGCCACCACCGTGATGGGCGCCATGGCGGACTGGAGCGCTTCACCGTCCGTCGCGATGAACCTCGCGGCCGTGTTTGCCGCCATGCTGGTCGCGATGAGCGTCACTGGCGTCATCGGACTCGCCTTCGAGCGCGTGATCGTGCGGCCCGTCTACGGCCAGCATCTGAAGCAGATCCTCATCACGATGGGCGGCATGATCGTCGGCGAGGAGCTGATCAAGGTCATCTGGGGGCCGCAGCAGATTCCGCTGCCCTTGCCCGAAACGCTGCGAGGCGCGTTCGTGATCGGCGATGCGGCGGTCGAGAAGTACCGCGTGCTTGCCGTTGCCATCGGCCTGTTGATCTTTCTTGCAATGGCATGGACGCTCAACCGCACCAAGGTTGGCCTGCTGATCCGCGCCGGCGTGCAGGACCGCGAAATGGTGGAGAGCCTTGGCTATCGCATCCGGCGCCTGTTCGTGGGAGTGTTTGTCGCCGGGTCTGCACTCGCCGGTCTCGGTGGGGTGATGTGGGGCCTGTACCAGCAGAGCGTGACGCCGCAGATCGGGGCACAGGTCAATGTGCTGATCTTCATCGTGATCATCATCGGTGGCCTGGGCTCGACGCTCGGCTGCTTCGTCGGCGCGCTGGCCGTCGGGCTGATCGCCAACTACACGGGTTTTCTCGCGCCCAAGGTGGCGCTGTTCTCCAATATCGGCCTAATGGTCGCGGTGCTGCTTTGGCGGCCGCGAGGGTTGTATCCCGTGACGAGCCGCTGACAGCCACGAGGACAAGATGCTTGACCGCCTGCTCTCGCACGACCTTCCCAAGAGCCGATGGCTTGCGATTGCCCTGGTGGTGATCGTCCTTGCACTGGCCGTCGCGCCCTTTGCTTTTCCCGGCAGCAAGGCGCTCGGGGTTGCGGCGAAGATCCTCGTCTTCATCCTCCTGGTCGCGAGCTACGACTTGCTGCTGGGCTACACCGGCATCGTCAGCTTTGCTCACACGATGTTCTTCGGCATCGGCGCCTATGGCGTCGCCATCGCCAGCACCCGGCTCGGTCCGGGCTGGGGCTCCGTGTTGCTCGGCCTGGGGCTCGCACTCGTGGCTGCGCTCGTGCTGTCGCTGGTGATCGGGCTGTTCTCGCTGCGCGTCAAGGCGATCTTCTACGCGATGATCACCCTGGCGGTCGCAGCGGCGTTCCAGACGCTGGCCTCGCAGATGTCGGACTTCACCGGGGGCGAGGACGGGTTGACCTTCAAGAATCCTTCCGTCCTCTCGCCGTCGTTCGAGCCCTTCACACGCCCGGTGCTGGGAGTGTCGATCGACGGCAAGGTCGTTACCTACTACCTGCTGTTCGTCGTGGTTGCGCTGCTGTTCCTGCTGCTGCTGCGCATCGTCAACTCGCCGTTCGGCCGCGTGCTGCAAGCCATTCGCGAAAACGATTTCCGCGCGGAGGCCATCGGTTTTCGCACCGTCGTGTATCGCACGATGAGCAATGTGTTGTCTGCCATGTTTGCCTGCGTCGCAGGCGCGCTGCTCGCCCTGTGGTTACGCTATACGGGGCCTGACACAACACTCAGCTTCGAGATCATGCTCGACATCCTGCTCATTGTCGTCATCGGAGGCATGGGGACGCTGTACGGCGCGGTCGTCGGAAGCACGCTGTTCGTGCTCGCGCAAAACTACCTGCAGGATTTGATGAAGCTCGCCGCCGGCGCCGTGGAAGGCCTGCCGCTGGCATCTCAATTGGTGTCACCTGACC
>DASTGE010000246.1:0-2981 GCA_035719405.1 Burkholderiaceae bacterium | reverse complement strand
TTGATCATCGCCGGGCGCCCTTCGAACTGGACGCGCTGCGACGCTATGAGCGCCCAGAACTCCTCGCCCCCAGCCCGCTTGAGCAGCATCTCCATGCTCTCTACATGGCCGTGCTCGGTGAGCGCGTCGATGAAGCGCTCGCGATGCTGCGGGTCTGCGTAGAGGCTTTTCGCTTGAGCGCCCAAGGCGGAACCTTCGAGCCTGAACATTTCGTCAAAGCGCTGATTGGCGTACCGGACGATACCGTCATCGAAGGTGACGATCGCCACCGCCATCGGCGCGGCCTCGGCAATGACGCGCAGTCGCTGTTCGCTCTCCTGAATCGCCTGCTCGGCCTGCTTGACGTCGGTGATATCGGTGTAGGTCGCGACCGTGCCGCCTTCATCGGTCTTGCGCTCGTTGATCTGGATCCATCGCCCGTCGGAACGGCGTTGCAGATGCGTGCCCTTGGGATCGCGATGCCTGGCCAGGCGTTCGGCAACCCAGGCCTCGCTGCGCCCCTCCGCATCGCGGATCTCGCTTCCCGCTACCGCATTGCGGAGAATCGTTTCGAACGATACGCCCTGCTTCACCACATCGACGCTGCGAGTACCGTGCATATCCAGGTATCGCTGGTTGTATATCACCAGCTTGTCGTCGGCGTCGTAGAGCGAGAAGCCCTCCGAGATGCTCTCGATCGCGTCGGTCAGCCGGGTCTGAGCCTGCGTAACCTTGTCGCGCGCATCCAACAGTTCCTTGACGCTCAGCTCCAACGAGCGCTCAAGCATTGCCCGATCGCTGTCGAAGTCGGCATATGCGGCATCAACGGCTGCTACGAAAGGCTGCAGCGCAGCCGGCACTTCGTCCTCGACACCGAGGTGCTTTCTGAGCTGGCGTCGTAGCAGCCTGTGCATCTGTATCCTGTGACGGTCAGTCCTCGGCGAAAGTCGTAATGGTCATGGTTTGATTATGCAGGCGGCATTCGCCACCGCGTACGAAGGGGCTAAGCTCGCCGTACGAATAGAACCCGGAAATCTTCGTATCCTTCCCGAATACATTCCGGATTGCTTCGATCTCCTCTTCGGTACGCTGTTTCATTACAAGCTTGCGACCGACACAGCTCACCAGAATTGCAAGATCTGGTCGCTTGTCGCCAAGCCCGCTGAGGCTGGCTTTGGCGGCGGACGTCGCTCCGTCGACGAGATCGTCCACATTGGTCTTCATCAACTGCGCCGTTCCACCCTGCGGGATGTCGCCGGCGAACGTCATAGACTTTTTCTGCTCATCGACGGACAGGACGGTCCGGACGACACCTTGGCCTCCTTTTGCGTCGGTAACCAGGATTGGAAAGAGCAAGGCAGAGCTTGGCAACTGCTCGGCGTGTGAGCCCAGGTACGATTTATAGAGATCGAGCGCCGACCGTCCATCCAGCTCATAGAGGATGTTGCCCTCCGCCCGAGTGATGGTGCGCAGCGGCCCGAATGGTTGCCAGCCGCCCATCGATGCGTAACCAATACGCAGGTCGTCGCCGTACAGACCGACTGCTGCCACGCGCTGTGGACCCGCTGCACCGTCCGCAATGACCCAAGTCTCGGCGAAGTTCGTTCCGTCTCCGGAAAGGCCGCCAGTGATCGACACGCCTTCCGAGACACCGTCGGCGAGGCCGCGCGCCAGGTCGGAACCGTTAACGTGCAAGCCATCCGAAAGCACGAACACGTGGCGCAACGAGGCGTCGTTCAGCTGCTGTGCGAGCTCCTTGCCGACGTCGTAGCTCGCCTTCGCATCGCTAATCGTAGTGGAGGCGAACCGGAGCGGCGTATGCTCAAAGTCGGCAAGGGTGGCAATCACCGAGTCGTCGACGACCACGTCGCCGACAATCTCGCCGGAAGTCGAGCAACCGAGCATAGCGGCCCCTTTTAAGTGGTCGCGCAGCTCGCCCACGGGGGCGCCCGCCTGCATCAACGATCTGGCACCGAAAACGAACACCACACTTTGTCGTCCGACTTCGCCAGTCGGTAAATTCGGCCGCCACCCCTCACTCCGGGACCATTTGTATTGTGCTGTTTTCATGACTTGTTTCCTCCGACCTTCCTCCGACCATAGTCAGGACGTCCGCCGAGTAGGTTGGCTAATCGCCACCGCAAGCATGACGATGACCCCTGGCCATGAAATCCTGCGTGAGCGTGCCACCTGCCTGGCCAGAGATCATCCCGCCAGAACGCAATCGAGCGGCATTTTAATGTTACGACAACAATCATCGCATTCCGCAGATATCCAAGCGCGTATCCATCTACTCTCCCGCAGGCGCGAGCAGCATCTCGATCTTACCGAGCAGCCTCTGCAGCTCGATCGGTTTGGTGTCATAATCGTCACAGCCCGCCTCAAGGGCCTTGTTTCGATCGGTCGCCATGGCGTGCGCTGTGAGCGCGATGATGGGGATCTTGCGCAGCTCGGGCTTGGCTTTGATCCGGCGCGTCGCCTCCCAACCGTCGATAACCGGCAGGCTCATGTCCATCAATATGAGATCGGGTCTGTCGCTCGTCGCTATTGCAACGCCGCGCGCTCCGTCCTCGGCTATGATGACCTCGTACCCGCTGCGCACGAGGCGCCGCGACAGCATGTCGCGGTTCATCTCGTTATCTTCGACAAGCAGGATCCTGCGCATTGCACCACCTCGCCGAACTGCGAGCACTGCCTGCCCGCCCGGTGGCCTCAATAGACGCTAAAAAAAACAACTTAGCACTCAAGCCTAGCTGTAGCAAATGGTATGGCGAGCGTGGAAATCCTCCATGTGGCCTACACGCTCGTACACGCTCTCACATCCTTCAGTCCTAAACTCGCCGCGGCCCTCTTATTGATGGTATAGTTCGTAACAGTCTCAGTGCTCACCCGACCGCACTTTCTATTTTTTTGGCCTGTCGCTGACGAATTTTGAATCGTATCTGGTCGCGTGCCGACTCACAGCCAACAACGTCTCGTTTTTGGCATAGCGGACACTCGAA
>DASTGE010000245.1:0-3013 GCA_035719405.1 Burkholderiaceae bacterium | reverse complement strand
GCTGCTGCTGCTCAGTTCCGGGGTGAAGGAGGACAACGCCGTCCTCACTGTCGACCTTACCAACCCCGACATTCAACGAGACGGCCAGCCCGATATCCCGCAAGGGACGCTGCATGTGCTGCGGACGCAGCTGCTTTGGCGAGGCTCGCTGTGCGACCGGCTCCGCATTCACAATTACGGCGAAGGGACGGTCAGCTTTTCGCTGCAGGTTGCCTTCGACGCTGACTTTGCCGACATCTTCGAGGCGCGCGGCATGAACCGCGAGCAGCGAGGACGACTGCTGCCACCACGCCTCGTCGCCGGGGGCGTGATGCTGGAATACGAGGGCCTGGACGGGCGCCCCCGGGCAATGCAGATCGCGTTCGATCCACCGCCCGCGTCGCTCGGCACGGCCGACGCGGTCTATGACATCGAGCTGCAACCGCATGGCGCCGCGACGTTGCGCTGGACAGTGAGCTGTGATGCCGGTGAACCGTCCCAGCCGGGCCTGCAGTCGCCTGCCGGCGAGCGGGAGCCGCACTGGTACGAGGAAGCCGCCGAGCGGATGAGCGCCGAGTTCAAGGCCCGGCGGGCGGCGGAACCGCTCCTTCGCACCTCCAACGCACAGTTCAACCACTGGCTGCAACGCTCGCTTTCCGACCTGCACATGCTGACCACCGACACCCCGTACGGCCGATACCCTTACGCCGGCGTGCCGTGGTTCAGCACTCCATTTGGTCGCGACGGCATCGTGACGGCCCTGCAGTGCCTGTGGTTCGCGCCCGAGATCGCGCAAGGGGTGCTTGCGTTCCTCGCGGCAACGCAGGCCACGGAACTGCGGCCGGAACAGGACGCGCAGCCGGGCAAGATCCTGCATGAGATGCGGGGAGGCGAGATGGCTGCCCTTGGCGAGGTGCCCTTCGGTCGCTATTACGGATCGGTCGACGCCACTCCATTGTTCGTGATGCTGGCCGGAGCCTGCTTTGATCGCACCGGGGACCTCGACTTTGCGCAACGGCTGTGGCCCAACGTCTTGCAGGCGCTGCATTGGATCGACGAGTACGGCGATGTCGACGGCGACGGATTCGTGGAATACGCGCGAAGCTCCCCGAAGGGCCTGGTGCAGCAGGGCTGGAAGGACTCGCACGACTCCGTGTTTCATGCGGACGGTTCGTTGGCGGAAGGGCCGATCGCCCTTTCGGAGGTGCAGGGCTATGTATATGCCGCACGCCTTGCCGCAGCCCGCCTGGCGCGCGCTCTCGGCGATGATGCGCTCGCGAATCGTCTCGAGCAGCAGGCGCTGGCGTTGCGCGAGCAATTCGAGGCTGTGTATTGGTGCGATGACCTGCAGACCTATGCATTGGCGCTCGACAAGCGCAAGCGCGCCTGTCGTGTCAGAGCCTCCAACGCTGGGCAGTGCCTGTTCACCGGAATCGTCGGCGATGAGCGGGCGCAAAGGGTTGCCGACACCTTGATGGACGAGCCGTCGTTCTCCGGTTGGGGCATTCGTACCGTGGCTTCGATCGAGCGTCGATACAACCCGATGTCGTATCACAACGGGTCGGTCTGGCCGCACGACAATTCGCTGATTGCCGCCGGGCTCGGCCGCTACGGATTACGCGAACATGCGGGGCGGATCATGAGCGGCCTGTTCGATGCCTCGCTGTATTTCGACCTTCATCGTCTTCCGGAGCTGTTCTGCGGCTTCACAAGGCGAAGCGGCGAGAACCCGACGCTGTATCCGCAAGCCTGCTCCCCGCAGGCCTGGGCTGCGGCCGCACCACTCATGTGCCTGCAGTCCTGCCTCGGCATGGACGTGCTCGGCGGCGCGCGGCAGGTGTGCCTGCGCAATCCGTGGCTGCCGCGCTATTTGCAGCACGTCGAGATCCGCGGGATCCGCGTGGGTGATGCGTCGATCGACATCGTTGTCGCCAATCACGACCAGGAGGTCGGCGTGCGTCTGATGCGCCGCGAGGGCGATGTGGAATTGCGGGTGCTGCTTTAGCTGCGGGCCCATGAGACCACGGGTGCAACCGACGTGGGCGTCTCATGCCTGCAGCGTTTGCAGACCGGTCATGACGTGTTGAAGATTCCGCACCACCTCGTCCAGCAACGCTTCGAGGCGATCAGTTGATTCGCCGTCGATACAGGCTTGCTCCAGCGCCTTTGCGGTTTCTTCGACACCATGCACACCCAGCGTCCCCGACAAGGACTTGAGCGTGTACCCGCAGCAGCCAGGTCACCCGAGGCCATCGCTGCGCGGAAGCGGGTCGGAAAATCATGCTGCCCGTCGCGAAACTTCTTCAGCATGGGCCGGTACATCGCGTCGTCGCCCATGCCGTTCTCGCGCCAGGTGGAGGCGTTGATCCCGGGGAGGTTGTCCAATGAATCGGCTGTTGCCGTTGCCGGTGCCGCCAGCGACGCGCTCTGGCTCGTGGGACGAATCCATTGCGCGAGCGTGGCAAACAGAGTTTCGATCTTGAGCGGTTTGCTGATGTGATCGTTCATTCCTGCGGCAAGCGCCTTCTCACGGTCGCCGGCCATGACGCTCGCGGTCATCGCGATGATCGGCATTTCCCGCAGGCGCTCCTGCTGCCGCAGCAGTTTTGTCGCCTCGTAGCCGTCCATCACGGGCATCTGGATGTCCATGAGCACGCAGTCGAATGTCTCTTGTCGAAGAATGTCGACCGCCTGCTTGCCGTCATCGGCCACAGTGACGACGATGCCCCGCGCGCGCAAGCACGTTGGTGGCAAGATCCTGGTTGATCGCGTTGTCTTCGACAAGCAGGACGCGTGCGCCTTTGAGGCGCTCCTGGTGCTCCTTCATCGCTTCCTCGCATAGCGCTCTGCGGGGCTTGCTCACATCAGACCGGCCCGGCGCTCCGTCATATTCTGCCTGCAGCTTTAATCCTAGAAACGGCAGTTGAACGCGCCCGAGCGGGCCGGCATCGGGTGTGCTGGCAAGGCGCGACGACGACGCGGGCTCAATGCCCGCTAGGAGGAGCAACGCCGCCAGCGCGCCCGAGGGCGGCCC
>DASTGE010000244.1:0-5517 GCA_035719405.1 Burkholderiaceae bacterium | reverse complement strand
TCGGTGGGTACCATCGTGGCGCAGGTCCAGGCGATGAAGCAACTGGTCAACGAGTTCCGCGACTACGCGCGTTTGCCCTCGGTGAAGCTCAAGGTGCTCGACCTCAATGGCCTGGTGGCCGAGGTGCTCGCACTGTACGGGCAGGCACAGGAGCATGGACGGCTCTCAGCCGATCTGCACGAAGGCCTCCCGGCCATCGTCGGTGACGCGACGCAGTTGAGGCAGGTGGTTCACAACCTCGTGCAGAATTCGCTCGATGCGGTGGCAGACCGGGCTGACGGCCATGTGATGGTCGCCACCGAGCCGGTGTGCAACGAGCAGGGCGAGGTCCGGGCGGTGCGCCTGCGGGTGGTCGACAATGGGCCGGGCTTCGCGGAGAACGTGCTCAGGCGCGCCTTCGAACCGTACGTCACCACCAAGAGCAAGGGGACCGGGCTCGGGCTGGCAGTGGTCAAGAAGATCGCTGAAGAGCACGGTGCTCGTGTCCGTCTGGGCAACCTTGAGCATTCCGAAGCCGACGGCGAAGCGCCTCGCGTGGTGGGGGCACAAGTTTCGCTATCATTTTCCAACCTCGCTCCCGCGCAGGCCTCGTCGCCACCGGCGGCCGACATCTCCTCGCAGGCGCACTGAGCACCCATGGCGACCATTCTTGTAGTTGACGACGAACTCGGCATCCGCGCCCTGTTGTCGGAAATCCTGAGCGACGAAGGCCACACCATCGAGTTGGCCGAGAACGCCGCGCAGGCGCGTTTGCTGCGCGAGCAGGTGCATCCCGACCTGGTGCTGCTCGATATCTGGATGCCTGATGTCGACGGCGTGACTCTGCTGAAGGAATGGGCCGCCGGCGGGCAGTTGACGATGCCGGTCATCATGATGAGCGGCCATGGCACGATCGATACCGCCGTCGAGGCCACCAAATTCGGCGCCATGGCCTTCCTCGAGAAGCCAATCACGCTTCAGAAGTTGCTGCGTGCGGTGGAGCAGGGGCTGGCCAAGCCGGACGCGGGGAATTCGGCTTCACCGTCTCACAACCCCGGGCGCGGTCCAATGATGCCCGGCTACCGTTTTGACGGCCAGGGACTGCCTCACCATGATGTGGCCGCCAACGGGCCGGGCTCCGTCACCCTCATGGCCGGGCTCCAGTCCGAGCAGATCTTCGAACTCGACCGGCCGCTGCGCGAGGCGCGCGACGCCTTCGAGAAAAGCTACTTCGAGTTCCATCTCGCCAAGGAAAACGGCAGCATGACGCGCGTGGCCGAAAAGACCGGCCTGGAGCGCACGCATCTGTACCGAAAGCTCAAGCAACTCGGGGTCGACCTTTCGCGCAATAAACGTGGCGGTGGCACTTCCTGAAGGGCATTCCCGAAGCCCCTGCTATACTTCGGGGCTTCTTTCGGCCAAGTAGCTCAGTTGGTAGAGCAGCGGATTGAAAATCCGCGTGTCGGTGGTTCGATTCCGCCCTTGGCCACCATTTCATTCCTGCGCGTTCGCCCAGGGATCGGCAGAGATCAGTAGGCGTCCAGTTCGAGTACTGCTCCTGCCTACCCACTCCACGCTCCTAAACTGCAAGGGGCGGTAAGTCGACAAATCAATGGCGTGCCGGTCCCCTTGGCTCGCGCGTGGAACCGGAAGAACAGCCGGTACTGCTTGAAAAACTTGGCCCGGAACCAAAGTGCTTGTGCTCGTCGCCGAGCGTGTGGCCCCGACATGCCAGCGTCGCGGGACGGCTTTCGGTCATTCATCTCACGCTTCAGCCCCCTACGAGCAGACGACCTTCACGTTCAGCAACTGAAGTCTCCGTCCTCTTTGCCGAAAACCGCTTGACTCTTCGTCAAAGTGCGCTGGCTTGCGCTGATCGAGGAGAAAAGGGATTTTCACGATGCCGCGCCTGCTCGTCATGTGCCTGGGAAAGCTCAGCGTCAGCCGCAAGCTGCTGCTGATCTTCCTGCTCGACATGAGCGCGGTCGCATTCATCAGCGGCATCCTGGTAAACGAGAAGTTTTTGTCGATTGACTTCGCGCGCAAGGAACTTTCGGGAAGCGCCTACGTGGCCGCCTTACGCGAGCCGTTGCTCGCACTTGCCTCGGAGGACAGCGCCGAATACGAGTCCGGCGCAATGGAGCGCCATGTGCAGGACGTGCAGGCGGCCGAAGCCCGTCGCGGCAAAGGCATGGACAGCAGTGAGAGCAGCAGTTCCTTTGTGCAGGCTCTCTACCAGTTCGCGGCCGACCCATCGCGTACCGCCCTGCGCCATTCCGCCTTCGAGCGCGGGCGCGAATTGCTGACGCGTATCGGCAATCAGTCGAACCTGATCCTCGATCCGGACCTCGATACTTATTACACGATGTCCATCATCGTGCTCAGAATGCCGGAATTGCTGGGCACCGTGGCGGCCATTACCGACCAGATCCAGCATCTCCCGAGCGGGGAGACAGCCGACATCGAAGGTGCCAAAGCGCGTTTCCTGCTCCTCGAGGGTCGTCTCGATGCCGTAGGGGAGAGCCTGGAGTCGGACTATTCCGAGGCCTTCGCCGCCTCATCGCCTGCGGTGAAACTGGCGCTCGGCGGTTCACGAATCGAATTGTTGGCGGCAATGCAGCGCTATCGTTCCGCCGCGAAAGCGGCGGTGGGTCCGGGCGCCAAGGCCGCCGACTTCTCGGCGATGCGTCTTGCGCACAGGCATCTGCTGACGCGCATGGAGACGGCATGGCGGCTTGCCGCTCACGAGATGGACCGTCTGCTGCAGGCCCGCGTCGAAGGGTTCTACGCCCGGATGTGGTTGCACCTTGGCACTGCGCTCGGGTTTCTCGTGCTGATTCTTTCCGCTGTGTTCTTCGTGGCGCGCCAGATTGCATTGCCCATGAAGCAATTGTCGGCCGTGATCGACAAGGTCCGCCTCACGGGAAACCAGTCGATCAGGGCGCATTGGGAAAGCTGGGACGAGATCGGCCGTGTCGTCGCCGGTTTCAACGAGATGCTGCTCCAACTCGATCGTCAGCGGGAGGTGCAGCAGGAGCTGGTTGCGAGCACGCGGGCCGCGCAGGCACAGCAGCAGGTGGTCGAGGCGATTCCCATTCCATTGATGGTGACCGCAATTCCGGGGCACCAGGTCCTGCATGCCAACGGGCCTGCACGCGCATGGCTGGGCGACTGCGTCGACGACCCGTGGCGTGTCGGCCTACAGCCCTCGGTGCGCGCGCGATTTTTTCAGCAGCTTGCCGACCGCGAGGAGGTCAACGAATTCGAAGTGGAGTGGATGGCGGGTCCGGAGCCTTCCTGGGCGTTGCTTTCCGCCCGCCGCCTGGACTTTCAGGGGCACGCCGCGGTGCTCACTGCATTCGCCCCGATCAATCATTTGAAGCAGATGGAGCGCAGGCTCGAGCTCTGGGCCAAGGTGTTCGAGGCATCCGGCGAGGGCATCGTCATCGTCGACGCGGATCACCAGGTCGTGTCCGTGAATCGGGCGTTCTGCCGGAGTACGCTGTACGAAACCCCCGAACTCGTCGGGCAGCCGTTGAGCTGCGTCGAGGACGTTCATGGCGTGAGGGAACACATGGGCAACCTCTGGCCCCTTTGCGAGAAGCGCTCGTGGTGGCAGGGCGAGGTGATCATGCGTCGGCGCGATGGCACCGCCTTTCCGGCCTGGATGATGTTGAGCTCGGTGCGGGAGGGGCTGCAGGCGGCCGTATCGCACACGATCGTGACGACGATCGACATCACTGACCGCAAGCTCAACGAGGAACGCATTCAGTTCCTCGCTCATCACGATGTGCTGACCGAACTGCCGAACCGCTCGCTGTGTTCCGAGCGGCTTCGACTCGCCATGCAGCTGGCGCAACGCCGGGGCGAGAAGGTTGCGGTGCTGCTCATCGACCTCGATCGTTTCAAGAACGTCAACGATTCATTGGGGCACCACGTCGGCGACGCCTTGTTGCGCTCGGTGGCGCGCCGGCTGCAGCAGGCGGTGCGGGCCTCGGATACCGTCAGCCGTCTCGGCGGAGACGAGTTCGTTGTGGTCCTCGGTGGTGTCAGTGGCTCGGAGGAGATCGCGTCGCTCGTCGAGCGGCGATTGATGCCCTTAATCCGTACGCCGCATGACATCGACGGCGCGGAGCTGCACGTCTCCTGCAGCATCGGAATCGCCGTCTATCCGGACGACGCGACCGACCTCGATGAGCTAATGCGTCACGCCGATGCGGCGATGTATCACATCAAAGGAGAGGGTCGCGATGGCGCGCACTTTTTCACTGCAGAGTTGAACGAGCGTGCGCAGCGTCGCCTGATGTTGGAATCCGGACTCCGGCATGCTGCCGAGCGCGGAGAGTTTTCACTGCATTTCCAGCCACGGGTGCACGCCCACACCGGTCGAGTGGTGGGGGTGGAAGCTCTGCTGCGCTGGACCAGCGCTGAACTGGGTTCCGTGTCGCCCGCTTCGTTCATTCCTGTCGCAGAGGAAGCGGGCTTGATCAGCGGAATCGGATCCTGGGTGCTCGAAGCCGCATGTCGCCAATATGCGGAGTGGCGCGCCAAGGGCATCGACGTCCCGCAGGTGTCCGTGAATGTGTCGCCTCTGCAATTGCGCGACGGTGCCCTGCTCGACACATTGAGGAGCACAGTCGAACGACACGCGATTGCGCCGGGTGCGCTCGAACTGGAGCTGACGGAGTCAACCCTGATGGAAGATGCCGAGCGCGCGCTCGTTCAGTTGCGTGACATCAAGAGCCTCGGCATCGAATTGGCAATCGATGATTTCGGCACCGGCTATTCGAGCCTGAATTATTTGAACCGCTTTCCGATTGATCGCCTGAAAATCGATCGCAGCTTCGTTCGCGACATGCTCGAGGATCCGACCGATTTCGCCATTACCCGGGCAATCATCGGCCTGGGGCATACGCTCGGCTTGAAGGTCGTGGCCGAAGGCGTGGAGACCGAGCGGGAGGCCCAGGCTCTACGCGCTTCGGAGTGCGACGAATTTCAGGGCTACCTTTTCGCCCGACCCATGGCCGCGGAACAATTCTCGACCTGGATGAGCGGCTATCGGCTTTGCGCGGCGTGATTCCGCCTTCAGCCCAGGCGGGTACGAGGATAAAGGTTCGCAGAGCTGTAGCTCATCGCCGCGTACTTCATTGGCTTTGCCTGCCTCACGCCCTTCTTCGTCGAATGCGGCATGAGCTTTGCCTTCTTCGGCGGTTGCTTCGCGGCGGGCGAGTCGAGCAAGTGACTCAATCCGTCATTTCCGCGCTCGAGAATGGCCAGGCTCATGCGCGGCCGATGCTGCGCGGCCAGATGGACCTGGGCCATCAGGGGATTGGACGAGATCGGGAGGCCGGGCTGAGTGAGGGTGCGCGGCTGGCGTTCGGCAGGCGGCGCTTCCGGTGTTTCCCAGGATTTCCTGGCAATATCCCAGAGCCGCTTGCGCAGCTCCTCTCGGCTATACAAGTTTTGATAGGTGACTTTGGACGTCATATCGCATTCCTCATGACAGGAGTTCCTACGGTACCCTCCTTCTTTGCCTGC